>JAUZEU010000374.1 GCA_030838885.1 Bryobacterales bacterium
ACGCGCGAGGTTCGGGACTATGTTCGTGAACGCTACACGTCGGCCATTCAGCTGATGAAGAACATCGAGCAGCGCAAGCAGACCATCATCCGGGTTTGCGAAGCGATTAAGCGCCGCCAGATGGAATTTCTTGGCATGGGCATCGATTATCTGAAGCCCATGATGATCAAAGATGTGGCGGAGGAGGTTGGGGTTCATCCCTCCACGGTGAGCCGCGCGGTGGCGAGTAAATACGCACACACTCCACACGGCGTCTACGAACTGCGATACTTCTTTTCAGAGGCGGTGCAGGGCCCTTCTGGTGGCGAAACGCCGCTTCTGTTGCTGAAGCGTAAAGTGAAAAAAATGATCGGGGAAGAGGATCAGCGCCACCCGTTGACGGACGAACAGATTACCGCCCGTCTTCAGGCGGAGGGTATTGATGTAACCCGCCGGACCGTTGCAAAGTATCGCGAGGACCTGAAGATTCCGTCTACTCACCAGCGCCGTGTCCGCAATTAAAACATGAAGGTCACTTATACCGGACGTCACATGGACCTTTCTCCGGCTCAGGCTCAAAACCTGCAACTGGAGTTTGAAAAGGTCGGCAAGTTGTTAGATAACGGCAGGGGAGAAGCGCAGGCGCACGTTGTGCTGTCGCATGAGCGACATCTGAACATTGCGGAAGTCAGGGTGCCGTACCACAATCATGAACTGGTGGGACAGGCGTCCGACGTGGAACTGTTCACCGCCATCCATGCCGCTGTCGGAAAACTGGAATCGCAGGCCATACGCGTGAAGGCGAAATGGCGTGACGGGAAGCGCGGCCCGAAGGACGAGGCGGAGCCGATCGTTTGACTCGGTCCGCCGCCGAGACGAAATCTTCCGAATTAGTCATTATCACGGGCATGAGCGGCTCCGGCAAGGGGTCAGTGCTGCGTTCGCTGGAGGACATTGGCTACTATGCCGTGGATAATCTCCCGGTCGAACTGATTCCGAAATTCGCCGAACTGGTGCGTGACGCGGCATCTACCAGACACGCCGCGCTGGTAGTGGATGTGAGGGAGGGTGCGGGGCTGAAGCAGTTTCCTGCGATCTTCCGGAAAATTCGCGCCACTTCGAACGTACGGCTGATTTTTCTCGAGGCCGATGACGACGCTCTGCTTCGCCGGTTCAGCGAAACGCGCCGGCCTCATCCGCTGGATAGTGGAGAGCAGCCGGTTGCGGAGAGTATCCGGCGCGAGCGAGTTCTTCTGGAGCCGGTACGGGCGCTATCGGAACTGAGCATCAATACTTCGAAATTCAACGTTCACGATCTGCGGGATTTCATCAAGCAGACCTTCTCCGCTGAGGGCCAGCAGGCGAAGATTCTGATCTATATCGTGAGCTTTGGTTTCCGGCACGGGGTGCCGCCGGATTGCGATCTGGTGTTTGATGTCCGGTTTTTGCCGAATCCAAACTATATCCCGAAGTTTAAGAAGCTGACGGGGCGCAACCCGGCGGTGGCGAAATACATCCGTTCGTTTCCGCAAACCGGGGAGTTCATTGAGCGGATCACCGACTTACTGGTCTACCTGCTGCCGCACTACATTCACGAGGGCAAGAGCTATCTGACGATTGGCTTCGGATGTACGGGCGGACACCACCGGTCAGTGATGATTGCGGATCAGATTCGGAAAAATCTGTCCGGTTCGGGATATCACGTGAACGTGAGCCACCGGGACGCTACAAAGCCGGTTTAGCTTCAGTTAAGGGAAACTGGGGCCTCATCCGGCGCATCACTAACCTCGTCCGGCGCATCACTAACATGAACCGGACTATCCGGTATCCTGCTAACCCGCACCACTTAAGACTTTGCCCTACAATAGTACTTTAAACATGCGAACTCTGTTTCTGAACCCACCCTCCTTTGAGGGCTTCGACGGTGGTGCGAGTTCACGCTGGCCCGCTTCACGGGAAATCGAGTCGTATTGGTATCCGGTGTGGCTCTGTTATCCGGCCGGCATGCTGCCCGACAGCAAAGTTGTGGATGCCCCGCCGCATAAGATTTCGATCGAGCAGACGGTGGATATGGCGAAGGATTTCGATCTCCTCGTTCTGTTCACTTCCACACCCGGCTTCGATGTCGATTGTAAGATCTCGACAATGATGAAGGCGTCCAATCCCGGGATGAAGGTTTGCTTCGTCGGGCCACCGGTGACGGTGGAGCCGGAAAAGTCTCTGAATGCGAGTGATTCGATCGATTTCGTGATCCGCCGGGAATTCGATCACCAGATCGTCGCGTACGCGAACGGCACTCCCATCGAGGAGATTCCGGGCGCGAGCTTCCGCAAAGACGGAAAGATCGTCAACAACCCGGAAGCCCCGATGATCGAGGATCTGGACTCGCTGCCCTGGGTTTCGAAGATTTATAAGCGGGATCTGGATGTGACGCGCTACAACGTTCCGTTTCTGCTGAATCCGTTCATCTCGATGTATACCTCGCGCGGCTGCCCTGCGATGTGTACGTTCTGCCTGTGGCCTCAGACGCACTCCGGCCACCGCTGGCGCCTGCGCTCGAGCGACGACATTTACAACGAAGTGCAGTACGTGATCAGCGCGTTTCCGGAAGTCAAAGAGATATTCTTCGACGACGATACTTTCAACTACCGAAAAGAGCGCACCATCGAGCTTTGCTCCAAGCTGAAAAAGCTGAATTTCACCTGGAGCTGCACGTCGCGCGTTACCACCGATTACGACACCCTGAAGGCGATGAAGGAGGCGGGTTGCCGCCTGCTGATTGTCGGCTACGAGTCGGGTGATCCGCAGATCCTGAAGAACATCAAAAAGGGCGCGACCATCGACATGGCGGAGCGCTTCACGGCGAACTGCAAGAAGCTGGGCCTGGTGATTCACGGCGACTTTATTGTGGGTCTGCCGGGCGAAACGCGCGAGAGCATTCGCAAGACAATTGATTTTGCGAAGAAGCTGGACAATGAAACCATTCAGGTTTCGATTGCGCACCCTTATCCCGGTACTGAGTTCTACGATTACGCGGTCAAGAACGACCTTATTTCCATAGGCAATATCGTGGATGATCGCGGGAATCAGCTTCCCAAAGTGGTTTACGAAAACCTGAACGAAGCGGAACTGATGGACTGGGTGGAGCGGTTCTACAGCGAGTATTACTTCCGGCCGAAGGTCGTGTGGCGCATGATCAGCAAGGTGATTTTCAATTCACATGAGCGCAAGCGCCTGACCAAAGAAGCGAAGGAATACATGGCTCTGCGGAAGCGCCGCCGCAAGTTCATTTCGGACCAGAGACAGCAGACTGCTCTTTCCGCCAATGCCGGTGACTGACGTTCGGCGTAAGACTCAGCTCTTCGCTGTCATCTCGGTTCTCAGCAACGTCGCAGGCAACTCCGCACTCACGCATGGCATGACGCAACTGGGTGGAGTCGGTAATACGCCGCTCGATCTGATCGGCGCGCTCTTCCATCCCTGGGTGGCGATTGGTGTCACGCTGCTGATTGTCTGGACGTTCGCTCACATGGCCCTGCTCAGCTGGGCGGATCTCAGTTACGTGATGCCGGTGACGGCGATCGGCTATGTGGTGACAGCGTTCTCGGGGAAGTTCTTCCTGGGGGAAGCTGTGTCGCCAATGAGGTGGGCAGGGATCGTGCTGATTACGGCGGGAGTCACGCTGGTGGGCCGTACTGCTCCCGCATCGTCCACCATGGACGGCAACACGAAATGAAGTGGGTGCTGGTCGCTCTCTGCGTCACATCCACCGTGGTGGGCGATGTTTTCCGGTCACTGGGCATGAGGCACCATGGGGAGATACAGGACTTCCGTCCCGGTGCGATCGGCAGCGCAATGGGTGCAATTGCGCGTAACTGGATGGTGATCGTTTCCACCTGTGCCATGGCTGTGTCTTTCTTCTCGTTCATGAAGCTGGTCTCAATTGCTCCGATGAGTTTCGCGGTGCCGATGTCGGCTATCACTTTCATCCCGGAAACGCTGCTCGCGAAGTTCCTGCTGCGGGAGGCCGTGGACAGGCAGCGCTGGATCGGGATAGCGCTTATCCTGTTCGGCGTGGTATTCATCTCGCAGTGATCGTCACAGCGATTCTTGTTCTTTGCGGTATCGTCTATAACCTGCTCGCCATTGCCGGCGCCCTTCGCTTCCGGCGCCGCAGGATCGTTCCTCATTTCCAGCCGCCCGTTTCGGTTCTGAAGCCTGTTCGCGGGCGCGATCCGCGGTTTTACGAAGCGATCCGCTCTCATGCGGTGCAGCAATACGGAGCCTTCGAGATCCTCTTCGGCGTGGCTGACCCCGAAGATCCCGCGCTGGCTGACATCGCGCGGCTGCAGAGCGAATTTCCCGCGCTTCCGATTCGAATTGTCCGCACCCCGAATGAGGCTCCGAACCGCAAGGTGGGGTCACTGGAGTTGCTGTCCCGTGAAGCCCGCTATGACGTGCTGCTGGTGAATGACGGCGATATTCTGGTGCAGCCGGACTACCTTGCGCGGGTGATCAGCCTTCTGGAGGACGACACAGTGGGTCTGGTGACATGTCTGTACCGGGGGCTGGGCGCATCACAGGCAGCGCGGGCTGAGGCGCTGGGCATCGCCACCGAGTTCGCACCGAGCGTTCTGGTGGCGCGGTTACTGTCATCCACCGGCTTCGCGCTTGGGTCCACCATGGCATTCCGCAGGCGCGAACTGGACGCGATCGGTGGGTTTGCCAGTATCCGCGAGTTTTTGGCAGACGATTACCAGTTAGGCGCGCGCATCTCCTCTCTGGGGAAGACTGTCATCATGTCTGACACCGTGGTGGAGACGAATCTGGGAGCAGTCGGGTGGCGCGATATCTGGAAGCATCAGCTCCGGTGGTCGCGAACCATTCGGATTTCGCGGCCCGGCGGGTACTTCGGCTACGTCATCACACATGCTACGTTCTGGTGCGGAATTGCTGCCCTCTGCGGCTATCCCTGGCTGGCGCTGGCGGGCATCACGGTGCGGCTGTTTGCGGCCGCGGCAGCCCTGCGTACGCTCGGCGCGCGGCAGTCAGTTCAGTTTGTTAACGTCCTCTTGCGGGACCTGTTCGGCTTCGCGGTGTGGTGTGGAGGAATGTTCGGGAACGAAGTAGAATGGCGCGGCGAGCGGTTTCGGCTAATGCGGGACGGGCGAATTGCTGCTATTCAGCCAGAAGAGCGGCGGCTAAACGCTCTTCGGTGATGGAGCCGTGTGAAAGAGCAGTGGCGACTGCGCCGTTCTTCACTACGATAACCTGCGGCGACTCATGCCGGATTCCGGTGATTTCGGCCACCTTCTGAGAGGTCGGACGTTCTTTGATTACATGCAGAATGTGGACAGGTACGTCAGGATGTTTGAGGCGGAACCGATTGATTTGAGAATGCGCTGCCCAACTTACCGGGCAGGCTGTGCTGTGTTTGAACAAGACCAGAAGGTTGGATTGGAGCAGGCTGTGGATGTCCGTCTCAGAACTGACGTGGGCCATCTCTCCCGCCCTGCATGCCTCTTCCTTCCTGCGTAACCAGTTGAACATCCTGTTGTTACAGATTACCTACACGGGTAAAGGGATTCGGTACTGTGCTGGAAGGAACAGTTTGAAAGTGCGGTATAAAACCGGGAACCGGTTGGCAGGACGGCCACAGGGCTGCCGTCCGTACCGGTCTCAGCAACTTTTAACCTAAAGGTCAATTACTGATTTCTCTTGTTTACAAGGTATTCTGCTGCTGCGTCGATACCCTGTGATTTCCTGATCTCATGAAACTTGTCGAGTGCGTTACTGGCGGCTTTGGTGCGTTCCGCTGTGGCGGTGGTTTTGCGTTTTTTTTCGGGGACCGGCGAGGCCTGGACTCGTTGATCGATTTCGCGATTCTTCGCAATCCGGGTTGCGAGTCTCTCCGCGGAGGTCATCTCATGGTACGGCTTAGTCACTTTGACACCTTCGGCATACTACTATTCTAGACGCTCGCATGTTGTGCCGCCGCGTCGGGGAGGTTAGAATGCAGCATGATCAGAATTGCGTGCCTTCTGCTGTCGATTTCAGTTGTCGTTTTCGGCGCCTCAAACGCATACGACTTCACTATGAATTCAATTGACGGAAAAGCCGCGCCGCTGGCCACATTTAAGGGAAAAGTCACTCTGATTGTGAATGTGGCAAGCCGATGCGGGTACACGCCGCAGTACTCGGCGCTGGAAGCGGTTTACGAAAAATACCGAGACAGGGGCTTCGTAATCGCAGGTTTTCCCGCCAATAACTTTGGTGGCCAGGAGCCGGGAACGAACGAAGAGATCCAGCAGTTCTGCAACAGAAAATACAGCGTGACGTTTCCCTTGTTCTCTAAGATCTCGGTGTCGGGCGCGGACAAGGCACCGCTGTATCAGTTTCTGACCAGCGCCACCGGCACGGAGATCCAGTGGAATTTCACGAAGTTTCTGGTCGACAAAAGCGGCAAAGTGATCCAGCGGTTTGAATCGGCAGTGGAGCCGGATTCGCCGGAAGTGATCGCGGCCATCGAAGCCGCGCTGAAGAAATGACAGCCTACCGCGGAACGGTTTTCTCGCACTCCGCCCAGTGATCCACCAGATAGTGGACCACTTTGCCGCCCACGATCTGCGCCGCATCGAGCGCCGGCATGTAGGCGGAGTAGATGCCGCCCACCAGCCCCTTTAGGCTTTCGGCGGGGGTCGAACCAGGCGCCTCCCGATCGTAATTGCTCACCGTCCGCAACACCAGCACACGGTTCAAATCCACCCGGCCGGCATTCTTCAGGAAGGTGAGGGATTGCAGGGTTCCGGTATCTTCCATGGCGGAAATCATGTAGTTGCCCTTGCCCTCTGTGTAATAGCGGGTCCAGGCATTTGCCCACGCATCCATGCGGGCACCATGCCAGAAAGTGCTGCCGGAGATGGTGTCGCCCATCGCCACAAACGGTGGCTTCTGCGCATTCGGAAAACCTTCGAAGCGCGCACGGGAGCGCCTGATTTGATCGGTATCCGGCAGCGCAACGCCCTTTGTAAGGCCGAAAGCCCAGTTCACGAAGGGAATATTCAGAGTATAGAGTTCGCCCTCAAGATCGCTGCGCACAGGCTGCTCGTAGGGCGCGCCTTTGCGAAGCGGGATCATGCCAGTGGGCCAGTTCGGTGGAACGTCGCGCGCATCCACTTCATAAGCAAGGTCGCCGTCGATCACGTGCTGAGCCCAGACTGCGGAGCCGAGCGAGACATCGGCCGGGTCACCGCCGCCGATTCCTGCGACCATCCAGTAAGCTTTCGAAAAGTCGAAGTGCGGGTCGAGCCCGAGCGCCATGACCGACGCTGCGGCCTTGGCTGTTCCCACGCCCGTCACCATGCCGAGAACGCCGTCTTTGTTCATCCGCACATGGCGGTAGCCAGACGAGAGCGGGATCACCTGGTCGAGATGTTCACGCTCCACCCAAAGCTGATACTCACCGGGAATGTCCCCAGTATCTTCACCACGTTCGAACATGGTGACCACTACAACTTTCACCGGAATCGGTTTCGTCTGCGCCGAAATCGTCGCGGCAATCGCAAACGTAAGCAGCAGTTTCTTAATCATGAAATCCCCATGTCCGTGTCGCATACCCTGAGACCAGCGGCTTCACTGGACGCATTGTGGCGCGCCAGTCGGGGCCGCTCAATTTCGTTTCGAAGGCAGCCAGAGCGGCTTCGTAATCGTGCAGCATCTTTGCCTTGAGAGGAGCCTCTGCAAAGGAGTGGGTCAGGCTGTTACGGCCCAGTTCCACGATCTCTTTCCAGGTGAGATGAAAGTTCGTGACCGCCGTGTAGTATTCGTCCGTCATGTTGGAATCCCAGCTGCCACGATCGTCGGTGTTCAGGCAGACCGGAATACCGAAGCGGAGGTACTCCGGGAAGGGATGCGTAGCCGTGTCGGGCACATAATCCAGCACGCGGTTGGAGACCAGATTGATCTCCACCAGACAGTTGCCGTTACGCATGAGCAGCATGGTGTCCGGATCGGTAATCAGATTCACACCATGGCCGATACGCGTTGCGCCCAGCAGCAGAGTGTCGCGTACTTCGTGGCCAGGGCTGTCCTTCTCGCCTGCATGGATGGAGAGCGGGATATTGCTGTAGGTACGGCGCATCTTCCGGTAGGTCTCCAGAAAGCGAAGCGCGTAGCCTTTGTCGTTGTCCTCACGACCCGCCATGTTGATGCCGACCCAGCGGTCCCGATGCGCAGCAACCCAGGCATACATCGCTTCCAGGCGTTGTGGGGCATCGGGGGTGGAACGGATAATCACACCCTGAAAACGCATCGTCACGCCCGTTGCCAGGCCGTCGGGCTGATTCAGCCTGCCCGCGATGATGCAGTGCGCGTCTTCAGCGGAAATTGCCTTGCCTGTCGCGTCAATGAAGCCATTGATTTCTATCTGCGCTTCGATGTAGCGGACGCCTTCGGCGCCGAAGAGCCGCATGTTTTCGACAATCACGTCGGCGTAGAGCCAGGGGTCGTGCGTCAGGTCACCGAAACGGGGCACGATGCGCTCAAAAAATTCATCCCGGGCTTCCCCTGGCTTGTCCAGGATCAGGGAGGAAGTCCATGCATCTCTGAGTTCCGGCGAAAGAGAGGCGAGCGATCGATAGAGAGCCTTTTGGCACGGGTCGAGGGCTTCGTAACGGGAGCGCTGAATCGTGTAGAAGCGGGGCAGAGAATCGGCGGTATTCGGGCAGTTGCCCGATTGAGTCATGGTATAAAACGAGTTGCGGGCGAGGGTTTTGGCAGATGTCGCGATTCGGTACCAGACGGACGCGTAGGCGGATAACCCGCTGTGGTGGTGCAGGTCGCCGCCATTAGGTAAGGCAAAGAGAACGGAGTAAAGCTCAGACGGTGATGCCGTCTTCCTGATCTCCTCGAAGCGAGCGGAGAAATCCGCGGCGGCGCTCAGGCGAAGCGCCGCCAGCAGGAGCAGTATGGGCGTTCTCATGTGCAAGACACTATTAATGCACAAGAGATCGGGTGCCGCGATGAATCTGGCCGGACTAACTCAGCTTATATGGCCGGCTGTAATGCGTGGACCAATCCACCAGATCCAGATTCAGAAACCGGTGCGTCTTCTCCCGCATGTCCGCTTCCACCAACAGATAGGCGTCTTCGTCGTATCTGGTCGCTCCCATTACATAGTGCCGGGGTCCGAACGTCCGGGCAAAGTCATACCACTTATGCCAGTGGCCTGACACAACATGCTGAATGGAATCCTGGTACTTCTTCAGCAGGGGATGCAGCCCGTAGTCGCCCTTTTCCACATCCGCCACGATCATCAGAGGATAGTGAATGAAGACAAAGGTGGGCTTGCGCTGCGCGAGTTCCGCCTCGCACCAGTTCAGCTGTTCTTCGCCCAGTGAACCCTGTTGCTTATTGAAAAGCGGGCCCTTCGGATTCCACGTTTCGCCTGCGAAATTGTTCAGATGAATAAACTTCCAGCCCTTGTAGTCGAGCGAGTAATACGGCTTCAGTTTGTACTTCTCACGAAACAGATCGTGGCTAAACTCTCGTGAGACGCGGGGCACGCCATAATCGTGATTCCCGAAGCCCGCATGCACGGGCATTTTGAAGCCATCCGTAATGTCCTTCGCGATGTCCACGCGGGTTTTGTTTTGAAAATAAAAATCCCACTTATCGGAAGGGTAGTTATGGAAGTAATCACCGACCAGGAATACTTTTTCCATGGCGGGCGTCACGCTGTTGATCAAATTACGGGCAGAGATCAGGCGGTCCTTCGTCTTGAAGATCGTCTCCGTGTCAAGCGCGTTGCCCTCCGGCCCTTTATAGAAATCGTCAATGATATGGGTATCCGCGATGATCGCGAAATAGAAATAGCGGGATGTATCGACCGCTGCCGCGGCGGGGAGCGCCAGCGAGACGCCCCCCATCAGTTTGCTGAAGTTACGGCGGTTCATGTTTCTGCCTCAGTAATAAAGCTTCAGGCCGAACTGCACCTGCCGCGCCGGACCGGCGAGCGAGGTAATGGTTCCGAATGAAGCATTGCTCCGGTTCCCGTCCGGGGCTCCCAGGTTAGTGCGGTTGATGGCGTTAAATGCCTCAGCCCGGAACTCGAGCTTCGACGCTTCACTCCACAACCGGAACTGTTTGTGCATCGCGAGATCAGGCTGCAGCAACCCGGGTGCGCGAACGATGTTCCGCCCGGCGTTGCCGAACGGATGGCTCACATCGGTCGGAACGCTTACATTTGCAGGGTTCAGGTAGTTGAAGACCCCCCCGCCGGGCGTCACTGGATTACCGCTGATATTCGGGCGGTAAGTGGGAAGACCGCTCACCTGAAAGGCAGAGGTCGGACTGTAAGTCAGGTTCACGGGAAGGCCGCTCACGGCCGTGTTGATGACGCTGAACTGCCAGCCGCCCAAAACGCCGTCTACGATGCGGTTCGCGTTCCCCAGATACTTGCGGCTGCGACCCACTGGAATATCCCAAACGATAGCGGTCGTGTTGTTGACGGTCTGGTCGTAACTGGACAACCCCTTCTCTCCGCGAAGATTAGCGAGGTTCACGCGGGAGTTGTCGCCATTGGCGGTTTCGAGGTGTCCTGAAGCGTTATCGATCGCCTTCGACCAGGTAAACGAATTCAGCAGGTAAAGGCCGTTCGAGTACCGCTTCTCCACCTTCAGCTGGAATGAGTGATAAGAAGCGAAGCCGATTCCTTCCGCCACTTCGATCGTATTGAAATTTCCCACCGGGCGTCGCGCCTGAAGAGAGCGGCAACCAGTCTGCACTGTGACGTTACAAGTAGCGGTGGCGTCATTGGGCACGGCCTGGTTATAGTCCGCGAGCACCATCAGATGAACGCTCTTATTGCCTACGTAGGCAGCATCCACGACCAGAGTCGGCGTGATCTCACGCTGGATGTTGAAGTGCCAGCTCTGCACATAGCCGTCGGGATTGTCCTTCGGGATGTAGCGCGATTGTGCGTTCAGCGGATTGAAGTTCGCCGGTACCGCAAAGTTGGCGGGATAACCCTGCTGTGTCGTCCGGAAGCAGCCGCCATTCGGGACGCTGCTGCTGCTGCACAATGGCAGATTGGAAGGGCTCTGGTTGAACGTGGCGTTCACAATGTTCGGTCCGTTGTAGGCAAGCAGGTTCTCGCCGCCGAGTCTGTTGAAGTGGACCCAGGAGATTCCATAGCCACCACGAATCACAGTTTTGTCCAGAGCGCGCCATGCGAAGCCCAATCGCGGAGCCCAGTCGTTATTGCGCGGATTCACCAGTGACCGGTCATAGAGGCTGCCGGCCTTCGCCTGAATCAGAGAGTTTGTGGCGGGGTCGAAGTTGGCCAGGCGATTATCGGCCACCCACTGCGGCGTGGCAAATTCATAGCGGATGCCCAGGTTCAGCGTGAGCCTGGAACTCACCTTGAAATCGTCCTGCAGATAGGCGAAGTGCATGCGCTGCTTCAGGTCGATAATCACGAAATTGTTGAGGCTGTAACTGTCGCGCGCGCCGAGCATGAAATCGGTCAGGGCGTAAGCCAGCTTTTGCTGGCTGGAGGGACTTGCGACACCCGGATTGCTAAAGAGCCCGTTGTAAGTGTCCTGCCCGTAAACAGGGTTGAAATCGTCAATGGTCGTCGTAATGTC
>JAUZEU010000432.1 GCA_030838885.1 Bryobacterales bacterium
CTTCCGAACAGATGATGATTGAAGGTCCTGATGGTTTGCGGATCGAACTTTCCCAAGACAAATCCGCCTTGGTGCCGCTGCGGTTTCACCACATACACTTCCACAACACAGATACGAAAGCCATGCAGGCCTGGTACGCCCTGCACTTCGGCGCCGTTCCGGGTAAGCGCGCCCAATGGGATGCCGGCGAGATCCCCGGCGCTAACCTGACCTTCGCCCACGCCGACACTGCAGCTCCCACCCAGGGCCGCGCGCTCGATCACATCGGCTTCGAGATTAAAAACCTCGAAGTCTTTTGCAAAAAGCTCAGCGACGCGGGAATCAAGCTGGATACTCCTTATCGCCCGATGCCACAGCTCAAAATCGCGCTCGCATTTCTGACCGACCCATGGGGCACCAGAATCGAACTCACCGAAGGGCTGCAGGCAGGCTTATAAAATAAAACGTGCCCTGTCCCCTGTTTCTCCCGGAGCCCCCGGCAGCAGATTACTACCCCGGCCGGTGCTCGGCTGATGTGCAGACAGTAGTCCCGGTGGATAAACTCCGCCACTGCTGCAATCGCGGTTATGCGCGTGGGGTGTGTGCCCACGCAGCTACGACTGAGGCCGACGCGGTCCAGTTCCTGATCAGATCCGATCGCGACGGCGTGATTGAAGTAGCATGGTCTCTGGAACGAAACCATCATCCTGTAGCGGTGGGACAAGTTACCTTCTCATCCGGCCAGCCATCAGGTCAAACTGTTCTCGAGCAGCAAGCACTCGCCTTCTCAGCCGCTTACCTTCAACAGAAGGCCATCTCCGCATGAGCGGAATGTCCCCGAAATTCGTCCGCGAGTCCGCCTCGGACTATTCTGAACTCGCGCTCCCTAACGACGCGAATTCGCTCGGCAACCTCCTCGGTGGCAGAATTATGCATCTTGTCGACCTTGCGGGAGCTATCGCAGCTATGCGCCACGCAGGTTATGCCGTGGTGACAGCATCGGTCGATCAGATGCAGTTCATCCACCCCGTGAGAATCGGTCAACTCGTTCGGCTGCAAGCCAGCGTGAACCGCGTATTCCGGACTTCGATGGAGGTGGGCGTGAAAGTCGTGATGGAAGATCTGGTCAGCGGCACGACCCAGCATGTGTCGTCGGCCTACCTGACCTTCGTTGCCATAGATGCCCAGGGCCACAGGGTCGAGGTGCGGCCCGTTATACCGGAAACGGTAGAGGAAAAGCGGCGCTATGAGGCGGCAGGCGCGCGTCGCGAATATCGTCTGGCACAACGCCGGAACGACGGAGCAGTTATGCTTCCTCGTCCTTAAACATATATTTGATATTGCTCTTGTAAAGGAGCAGGTTGGGCTCGCCGTCGCGGTTGAATTTCAAACACGACCGGTCATACCACTCGATGTAGCCCTTCAACACTTCGCCATCTTTCAGTGTGATGACCATTGGTGTCTTCGACTGCATCTGTTTGACGTAGTAAAAGTTCTCGGCGTTCGTCTGGTCAGGCGGTATCTGGCGTTTTTGCGGTGGTCCCCCGGATTTACGGGGCGTGTCGTTCTTGTCTTTCATCTCATTGAATGAGGGACGGATCAATTTCCGGTTGGCGGACTCCACGGGAGTTCCTTTCTGTGGAAGGAAGCCAATGCTGATTGATCGCCGCGATCATTTGGCAATCGGAAGCCAGCAGGGATGCTTCGAGCCTTTTAATCATTGATAACACACCCCTGTTTTTAGCGGAAGAATCGGCCGGAACGTTTCGCTCGTTACAAATCTGTCAGGTGTTCAAGCATCCCGTTGCTGTCCCCAATGGACTCCGGATGTACATCCATCCGGTCCAGCAGCGCCAAATACAGATTCGTGATCGGAGTCCCCTTCGGATACACCAAGTGACGCCCGGGCGTAAACCTGCCGTTGCCGCGCCCCACCAAGACTGTCGGGACGTTCTCATGCCCGTGCTGGTTGCCGTCACACAGGGCCCCGCCGTACATAACCATGGAATGATCCAGCAGAGTGCCATCACCATCCTGCGTGGCTTTGAGCCTGTCGAGGAAGTAGCTGAAAAGCTCGACATGATACGTATTTATCTTCGCAATCTTCTCCAACAGTTCCGGCAGATTGCGGTGGTGCGTAATCGGGTGGTGCGGATCGGCCACACCGATTTCGTTGTAGGTTCTGACACTGCCCTCACGACCGTACATGAAAGTTGAAACCCTCGTCAGATCCGCCTGGAAGGCCAGTATCTGCAGATCGAACATCAGCTTCATATATTCGCCGAATTCGATCGGCACTCCTGTGGGCTTCTCCAGATCCGGCTTGAACTGGTGCGTATCGGTTTCCGCTATTTGGATACGGCGCTCCACCTCACGAACACCGGTCATGTACTCATCCAGCTTACGGCGATCGGACGGACCCACCTCGCCCAGCAGCTTCTGTGTCCGTTCACCAACTACATCCAGCACGCTCTTGCGTAGTAAAGTCCGTCGCGCTTTGGTGACCGCGTCTACCTTGAGATCGTCCGTACCGAACAAGCGCTCGAAAATAACGCGCGGATTGGTTTCAGGCGGCAGCGGAAGTGTCGGTGTGCGCCAGGAAATACTGTTCGTGTAAGCACAACTGTACCCGGTGTCACAGTTTCCCACCGTGCGGGAGTCTTCACATCCCAGTTCCAGCGAAGCAAGGCGAGTGTTCTTGCCCACCACCTGTGCGGCGATCTGATCAGCTGAAACGCCGCCATGAATATCGGCGCCTGCAGTTTTGTGGGGATGCACACCGGTCAGATACGAAGCGCCCGCGCGGGCATGATCTCCGCCGCCATCGCCCAGTGCGTTGCCCGGGTGGATGTCGAGACCGGAAAGGACCATCAGGTCCTTGCGGTATTTCTCGATCGGCTTCAGAATCCGGCTGAACTCAAATACCGAGCCTTCTCCCACAGGACGCCACTCCTTGTAGTTCACGCCGTTGGGAACGTAGTGGAAGGCAAGCCGCATCGGTGCGGCAGAACCAGCCCCGGAGGCAGGCGCAGCCGCAGCATTATGAAAGACGGGCACCATGGCGTCCAGCATCGGCAACGCCAGTGCAGTTCCAAAGCCGCGCAGCAGTGCCCTCCGAGAAAGATGTTTCTTCGTAACAATCATTTGCTGGCCCTGCTCTCCCGAAGTTCCGTCCGGCGCCGCATCTGAAACGGCATACTATCCACTATTCCCATGACCAGTGTAGAAAACCTGTAATCTGACTTCGCCAACTTCGCCGTAATTTCTTTGGTCGCGGGGCGATCATATCGTTCCAGGCCTCGGCCTAAAGCATACGTCAGCATCTTCTCTGTCACACACTCCGCGAATGCGTCTTTGTTGGCGCGCAGAATGGTCTTCAGCTCGTCCGGTCCTCTGAACGTGCGCCCGTCCGGCAGCACACCGGACGCATCAATCGGAAATTTTCCATCCTGCTCACGCCACTCACCGATCGCATTGAAGTTCTCCAGACCAAAGCCCAGCGGATCCATCTTCGAGTGACACGAAGCACACACAGGATTCGACCGATGGGCCTCCATAACCTGGCGCAGCGAAGCCGAATTCCCTGCCTTCGCTTCCTCCAGCGGCGGTACATTTGCCGGAGGTGGAGGCGGAGGGGCATTTAATAAATTTTCCAAAACCCACTTCCCGCGCAGCACCGGTGAGGTCCGCGTGGCGTACGAAGAAACCGTCAGCACACTGGCCTGCGTCAGAATTCCGCCGCGATGCGTCCCCGTTACATCTACTTTCCGGAACTCCGCGCCCTGCACGTTCGGGATGCCGTAGAACTCCGCCAGTCTCTGATTGAGGAACGTATACTTCGCGTCGATCAGGTCCAGAATCGACCGGTCCTCGCGCATGATGTTCCCGAAGAACATCTCAGATTCCTGCCGCATCGACATACGGAGATAATCCTCGAATACCGGGAATTTGTCCCGGTCCGGAACAACAGACTCCAGACGTCGCAATTCCAGCCACTGGCCGGCAAAATTCTCCACCAGGGCATTGGCTTTCTGATCCTTCAGCATCCGCTGCACCTGCGCCTGCAGAATCTCAGGCCTGCGCAATGAACCACTACCAGCGGCCCTCAGCAACTCGTCGTCCGGCATGCTCGACCACAAAAAATAAGAGAGCCGCGACGCCAGTTCGTACTGATTCACCTGTTCTACATCGCCTTTTGCTGACGCCCGGTTCTTCTCGATCCGAAACAGGAAATCCGGCGAGACCAGCAGCGCGGACATCGCGGTACCCAAACCATCGGTAAAAGACCCGCCCTGCTTCTGCGTCAACGCGACCAGCTTCAGGTAGGGCTCAATCTCGGCCGGAGTAACCTCTCGCCGAAACGCCCGCCGGGCCAGGTTCGACACGATTTTCCGGTCGCAACCAGCCACATGCTGCCCGTCCAGGTGTCCGCAGGGATAGATCTTCTTGAGGCTCTCACCAGACGGACCCTTCTTCGCGTCGAACGGCCCTGCAATCTCTATGTAATGGATGTAGGCCCGGTTTGCAGGAGCGCGCTGCAACGCAAACTTCTCCTCCGCCTGAACGCGCAGTTTCTTTTCTTCTTCGGGCGAAGCGCCCGGAGGAATTTTCAGAAATCGTGAGATATCCGGAACTGGTGGCTCAGGCCGGTTGGATGGATTCGGCCCGCCATAACTTTTCGGCAGCCCTTCGTAAATGTGAAGTACCGACGCCGCGACCCAATGCTCGCCCGCGGTTACCCGCATCCTGAATTCACGCCCCTGGCCGAACAGATCGAGGGTATTTCCTTCCTGCGGCGCATCCACTGACATGGTCTGCACCTGTTTTCCGTCAACCCAAACAGCCATCTCGATCGGGTCGGAGCCAGCGGGCCTGCGGCCTTCCGGCACCACGCGGAACAAATACTCGCCATCTACCGGGAAACGGTGCGTCCAGTGCATCGCCTGGGGCATGCTCAGCCCGGTCTTGTCATAGTCGGTCTTCGTCTCACGAGACAGCGGGTACTCCCGGTACGGAGGCTGATGCCGTTCCATCACAGGCTTCATCACATCCGGCCCGAATAGTGCCGCCCGCGACACTTTCTCAGCTGCCACCATATACTTCTCCATCAACACAGGTGACAGAGACAATACAGCGCCAATGTTGTCGAAGCCGTAACCGGAATCATCCTGGGGGAAATCGTCAGCCGGATGGAAATTCACTCCCACCAGGTCACGTACGGTGTTGTTATACTCCGCCCGGTTCAGCCGTCGCGCCGTGATGTGACCTGGATCCGGCTTCACCAGCTTGTCTTCCCGGTCAAACTCCGATTCAATCCACCTGGTTACGGCAGCAACCTGCTCCTGATCGGGTCGCGTCAGGCCCTTCGGAGGCATCTCGCCGCTCCGGATCTTCTGCAGCACTTTCGCCCAGGTGGCGTTATCGTGCGCCACGGAGTCCACCGTTTTGAAAGATTGCAGATCCAGATCCGCAGTCTTCAGGCTCGCGCTGTGGCAACCATAGCAGTTCTTCGCCATGAACGGCTGCACAGTCTGATCGAAAGGATTCGCCGCAAAGCAAGGCAGCGACACCGCGAAAATCAACCAAGTCCGCATCATCTATAGATCCTCCGATTATAAAGGTTTCGCCAGGGCTCAAGCGCCAGCCTTGGGATAGGCGCGGCCCCGTGGATTCAACCACAAAAAACGACAGTTCGTCGAAAATATGAACGAACGACATCGCCCCTTCGTTACGCTGTAACGGAAGCTATGACCCAAAACAACGCCATCTCGGTACGGGGACTCCGGAAAAGCTACGGCGATTTCGAAGCAGTCAGAGGCATCGACTTCGAAGTCCAAACGGGCGAAGTATTTGGACTGCTGGGACCGAACGGCGCGGGCAAGACCACTACCGTCGAGATCCTTGAGGGCATTCGGCAGCGCAGCAGTGGCGATGTCCTCGTGCTCGACTACGACCCCGACAAGCAGAAGAAGCAGCTCAAAGATCGCATCGGAGTTTGTCTCCAGGCCACCAACCTGCCGGACAAGATCAAAGTGATAGAAGCGCTGCAGCTGTTCGGCTCCCTCTACAGCCGCATGCTCAACCCCGATGACGTTCTGAAACGCCTGCAGCTTACAGACAAGCGCGATGCCTATTACTCCACGCTGTCCGGCGGTCAGAAGCAGCGCCTGGCGATTGCCCTCGCGTTAATTAACGACCCCTCCCTGTTCTTCCTCGACGAGCCAAGCACCGGGCTTGACCCGCAGGTTCGCCTGGAAATTCACTCGCTGATTGAGGAAATGCGCGACGAGAAGCGCACCATTCTCCTCACGACGCACTACATCGAAGAGGCCGAGCGCCTCTGCGACCGCGTCGCCATCGTCGACTCCGGCAAGATCATCGCTATGGGGACGCCGCGCGAGCTGCAGGATCAAAGCGCAGGCAAATCCACCATTGAAATCGTTTGCGATCAATCTCTCGACGGGTTTGTATTCCCCGAGTGGCCTGAAGCCACCAGCATCAGGCTGAGCGAGAACAAGCGCGGCCTCACCGTGGCATCCAACCGGCCCGCCCGAACGCTGGTGGAGATGGTGAAGTGGGTGGACCTGCAGGGACTCGGCCTGGAGGACGTTCACCTGAAACGGCCCACGCTCGAAGACGTGTTCATTGAATTAACCGGGAAGAGGCTGCGCGACTAATGAAGACCTACATCGCTCTCATCAAAACAGAAATCCGGCTGGCCTTTCGGCAGAAGGTGGTGATCTTCTTCAACTACCTGATGCCGCTGATCTTCTTTTTCGTGTTCGCGCAATCGTCCCACGCCGAACAGGGTGGTGCGATCACACAGGTCGTAACCATGGTCGCCGTTATCGGAATTCTCGGCAACGGGCTGTTCGGCGCCGGCATGCGCGCAGTGCAGGAGCGCGAGGCAAACATCCTGCGGCGGTACAAAGTGGCGCCCATCTCGCCTCTTCCGCTGCTGGTAGCGTCCACGATAACGGGCCTCGTCGTTTATATTCCGTTCGTTATCCTAATGCTGGTCCTGGCGAAAACTCTTTATGGGATGCAGATCCCGGCCAACCTCACTACCGTCATATTGTTCGTCATGGTGGGAGTAGTCGCGATGCGCTCCATCGGACTAATCGTGGCCTCTATAGTGAATTCCATGCAGGAAAGCGGCATCCTTGTCCAGATCGTTTACATGGCCATGCTCTTCCTGAGCGGCACCACCTTTCCTTCTTCTATGTTTCCCGGTTGGCTGTTGACGGCTACGCAGTTCCTTCCGGCTACATGGCTGGTTACCGGCCTCCAGGGCATCCTGATTCGCCACGAAACGCTGGGCGCGAACTGGCAGGCTGTGGGCGCACTCGTTCTAACAGCAGCGGTCGGCTTGTTGATTTCCGTGAAGCTCTTCCGGTGGGAGAAGGAAGAGAAAATTCGTCCGGCTGCCAAGCTTTGGGTGCTTGCTGTGCTGATGCCTTTCATCCTTCTCGGCACCTGGCAGGCCCACGCGAAAGACAACGTTCGGAAAACCAAAATACTTGATCGGCAACTGAATCGGTCGCGTACGGTTCTCATCCGCAACGCCCGCATTTTTATCGGCAACGGAGAGGTAATCGAAAACGGCGCAGTCCTTGTGAAAGATGGTCACATCGCAGGAATTTACGATGCCAGCATTCCGGATCCGAAGGCTGTGAATGCCTCGCCGATTGAGGCCGCCGGCAAAACCGTTCTGCCAGGACTCATCGATGTGCACGTACACCTGGGAGCCCCGGGCGGCTTCATGGAAGACTGGAAAGATTTTGACGCGGTGAAGTCTTCCGAGCGCGAACTCGCAGCCTATCTGTACAGCGGTGTGACTGCTGTCAGGAGCGTCGGCGATATCCTCGACGGAACGCTGACGGTACGCGAAGTGGTTAACAGTGGTGAGAAGCGTGGCGCCGAGTTGTTTATGGTCGGGCCGCTTTTCACCGTTCCCGGCGGCCACGGCACAGAGTACTTCAGCAAGCTGCCGGAAAACATCCGGCAGCAGGCCGAAACGCAGTTCGTGCGCGTTCCGAAAACGCCGGAAGAGGCGAAGCAATCAGTGGATGCGCTGAAGCAGGCGGGCGTGGATGGCATCAAGGCGGTGATGGAATCGGGCGCCGGCGGCAAAGTCTATAACCGTCTGGACCCGCTGATCCTGAACGCCATCGCAGCTGCGGCCCGCGCTAACAACATGCCGGTTGTGGTTCACACGGGCGACGTGCGGGATATCGAAGATGCTTTGAAAGCAGGTGTAAACGGCATTGAGCACGGGTCATTCCGCCAACGCATCCCGGACGCGGACTTCGCTGAGATGGCGAAGAATGGCGTCACCTATGACCCCACACTGAGCGTCGGCGAAGCGTTTCCGCAATTCGCCGCCGGCAAGCTCGATCTCCTCAACCGCTCGCTTGTTCAGCAGGTAGTTCCCGGCAAGCTGCTGAACGGGACAAAGAAGATGATCGAGTCGCCCGATGCCTTGCCCATACGGAAGTCCATTGGTGATTACCCGATCGACATGGCCATTGCGAAAGACAACCTGCTGCGCGCCTGGAAAGCCGGAGTTGTGCTCGTTACCGGAAGCGATGCCGGTAACATGCTGGTCTTCCACGGTCCCACCATCCAGCACGAACTGCAACTGTGGGTGGAAGCAGGTATCCCAACTTCAGTGGCACTGCAGGCTGCCACGCTGAACGGGGCGAATTCGCTGCGTGCCGCCAAGCGCTTCGGGTCAATCGAAAAGGGCAAAGAGGCCACCATGCTGATTGTGGACGGCAACCCGCTGCAGGACATCAAAGCCATGGAAGCGATCTCGTCCGTGATGTTCAAGGGCGAACGAATTTTCCGGTCCGAACTCTTCAATCAGGATTAGCAACTGCGCACAGCGAAGTGGACACGCGGACCCCGGACCCCCCGGCCGCGTCTGGTCTGTGACGTACCCGTACTGACGCACGCGGCTTCACCTGTGTTTAAACGGATTGCTGCAGCATGCCCGGTCACTCTGCGTTCCCTGAGTTTGTCCACCACTCTCCGAAACTCACGGTTGCGATTTCTCTGCAGCTTCCCCCGGCCGCATCGATTCGGCGCAGAGATCAATGCCGGCCTCCAGCATAATAATGAATCGCCGGGGTCACCACCAGCGACAGGATCATCGACGCCATAATTCCGCCAATCACCGCAATGGCGAGCGGTTGCAGCATCTGCGACCCCGCACCCAATGCCAGCGATAGCGGGATCATACCCGCCACGGTAGCCATAGCAGTCATCAGAATCGGGCGAAGACGGCGTTCGCCCGCTTCCATCATCGCGTTGTGCGCAGAAAAGCCTTGCGCGCGAAAACGCTGATCGGCATCCAGCAACAGAATCCCGTTCTTCGCCACGATCCCAATTACCATAATCAAGCCCATAAATGACGAGATGTTGAACGTCTTCCCGGTGACCAGCAAAGCGAGGAAAACTCCAGACGTGGACAGCAGGGCAGAAGCCAGAATTGCAGCGGGGGCGCCGAATGTGCCGAACTCAAAAAGCAACACCATAAACACGAGCACCACAGCAACAAACAGCACGAACAGAAGATCCTTGAAAGAGCGCTGCTGTTCGGCGTAGGTACCCCCGTACACAACGCGGATCTCGGGGGGTAACTTCAGCTCATCCACGGCCTTCTGCACTTCCAGAATTCCCTTCCCCAAGCTGATACCCTCGAAGCGCCCCGTCACTCCCACCATACGTTGCAGGTTCTCACGGCGAATCTCAGTCTGTCCCGCTTGATCCTCGAATGTTGCCAGGGAGCCGAGCGTTGCATTCTTGCCCGTCGCGCTCACGATCATGGTGTTTTTGATCTGATCCAGATTGACTCGGGTACTATCAGGGAACCGGACCCGTATCGTGTACGAGCGGTCGTTCGCCACCACTGGCGTGGTGGCGGGCTCGCCCTGCAGAATCGCGCTGGCATCCAGTTCAATCTCCTGCGGCGTGAAGCCTGAGCGCGCCGCAAGCACGGGGTCAACCCGCATCACGACAGCAGAGCCGCTCACCGTATTCTCAATGCCGTTCTTCACGTCCTTCACCGTCGGAATCTTCTTAATCTGGTCGCCTACTTTCGGCGCCCACTTCTTGAGAAGCGCGGGGTCCTGCGCGAAAAGTTTGATCTCGATCGGCTCGGGTGAATTGCTCAGATCTCCGATCATGTCCTGCAATACCTGAATGAATTCCACATCCAGCTGTGGATAAGTGGTGTTAATTTTTTTGCGGACGTCGGAGATAATTTCGTCAATGCCGCGGTCGCGGTTAGTCTTCAGGTGAACCAGGAAGTCACCCGTGTTCGCTTCCGTTACAGCGGAAAGGCCCAACTGCAAACCGGTGCGGCGCGAAGTTCCAGCTACCTCGGGCACCTTCGCCAGAAGTTTTTCCACGCCCAGCAGCACAGCATTCGTATCTTTCAGCGAGGACCCGGCGGGCATCAAATAATCGAGTACAAAGCCGCCTTCGTCCATCTCCGGTAGCAAATCGCTGCCCAGCGACTGATAGCACAAAAACGACACGGCCACCAGTGCAGCGCAGCTTAGCGCGAGCACGATCGGCCGGGCAAGGGCAATACTCAGCACTCGCACATAAAAACGGGTGAGGCGACCCATCATACCGGTGGTGGCATGTCCGTGCTCTGTTTCCCCAGCCTTAGCTCCACGCTTGCGCTTCAGCAAATAATGACTAAGCGTCGGGGTCCATGTCAGCGCCAGCAGCAGCGAGGCCAGCAAAGACGTTCCTACCGTAATCGCCAGCGCACGGAAGAACGTGCCAGTTACGCCGGTGATAGAGACCAACGGAAGAAACACCACAATCGGGGTAATGGTCGAGCCCACCAAAGGCACACGAATTTCGCTGATCGCACTCCGGATGGCCTCTCCGCGCGATTGGCCAGAATCGCGATGCAGCACGATATTCTCAACCACCACGATCGCATCGTCAATTACCAGCCCAACCGCCGCTGCCAGACCCCCCAGCGTCATCAGATCGAAGCTCTCGCCCAGCCAGCGCAGAACAATAAGCGTGATCGCAATCGTGGCTGGAATCACCAGTCCGGCAACAATGGAACTGCCCCAATCCCGCAGGAACAGAACGAGAATGATCGCGGCCAGAATCAGGCCGATCAGAATCGCGTCCCGAACGCTCTTAATGGACTCGCGAACCAACTGCGACTGATCGTAGAACGCCTGCAGCTTGACACCCGGAGGAAGCGTCTTCCGGATCTGATCAAGCTCTGTCGCAACCAGGTCGGCCACCGCTACTGTATTGCCTGTTGGCTGGCGGAAGATATTCAGCAGCACCGCCGGCTTCCCGTTCGCCGTCACGATCGTATAGACCGGCATCACGGAATTGCCCACCCGCGCGAGATCGCCGATTCGTATTGGCACCCCCGCCTGCGATGTCTTTACAACAATGTTCGAAATCTCGGCAGGATTGCGAGCCTGGCTCGTCACCAGCGCGAGTGAGAGCTCATGATTATTCTCGAGCAAACCTGGCGAATCGATCATATTGCCGCGAGCAATGGCATCGAGAATATTTGGTACTGTCACCTGAGCCTGCAGAAGCTTCGCCGGGTCCGGCTCTACCTGAAACTCCGGCACCTGCCCGCCCTGCACCACCACCATGGAAACACCGTTGACGCGATTCAACCGCGGCTTGATTGTGTAATTCGCCAGTTCCCATAACGTGTTCTGCGGCATGGAATCGGATGTCAGGCTGTACCCAAGAATGGGAAATGCCGCGAACGTGAGACGGTTTGAGGTCAGTTTTGCAGTGGGCGGCAGGGTAGGCTGTACACGCGCCAGAGCAGCATTCACGAATTCCAGTGTCTGGAACATATTCACGTTCCAGTTGAAGAACAGATTTACTTCTGCCGAACCACGGCTCGTCACCGACCGGACCGTCTCCAGCCCTGGCACGCTGTTCATGGCTTCTTCGATATTGCGCGTCACAGTAACCTGCATCTGATCGATCGGCGCAACCCCGTTATCCACACCCACCACAATGCGCGGGAAATCGGTTGCCGGAAACACCGCAACCGGAATCGAGAACGCCAGATAAACGCCCATGGCAACCATTGCCACAATCACAAAGATGATCGGCTTGGAAAACTTCGCTGTCCAGTGATCGTGCGCCGTATCCTCAGACTCCAGAGGTGGCGTGGGCGGTGGCGTAACTGTTGTCAGTTCGCTCATTACTTCTCGTCCTCATCCGCTGCGGCAGCCGGCGCTTCCACAATCTTCACCTTCGCCTTGTCTTCCAGACCAAGACCTCCGGACACCACGACCTTTTCGCCTTCCTGCACCCCCGTGGCGATCTCGACGTTGTCACCCTGGCGAACACCCACCGTAATCCGGCGCTCGTGTGCAAGGCCGTCCCCGCCAACAACCATGACTTTCTGGCCACCTTCCTCGAAGTTGAGCAGCGCGGCGCTGGGCACGATCACAACGTCTTTGAGCGTTTCGGCCTTTATGGTCACGTGCACCGTTCCTCCCGGCTTCAGCCTCTCACCCGGGTTCGGTGCCTGTACCCAGACCTCCACCGTAGTGGTCGAGGGATCAACGGCAGGACTGACAACAACTA
>JAUZEU010000492.1 GCA_030838885.1 Bryobacterales bacterium
GGTTGGCGCGGGTGCAGTGCTCTCGGGACTTCTCCGGACCATCGTTCCCGGGGCGAAGTGTATCGCGTTTGGAGAGGCGAGGGACCTTCAGAAGCTCCAGCCGGAAACGCCCGGCGCGTAAGTTTCCGGCATCACATATGAAGCATGTTTTTTGCCCCCATTGCGTTCGAAACTGAGTGTTTCGCCACCAGCGACCCCATGTTTGACTCGCGAGGTGTGAGCCGCCGGTCCGGGGCGCGAAACTTCTGGTCGCAGTCCCTGCACCTATATTCCCGGAGGCCGGTAAGAAAGCTGAGAATCCGCTCCATTCCAGTGTTGTGCCTTATCATCAAGTAACCGGATCTGCATTTTGGGCATTGCATGTGGGTTTATCGGCTCTCCCGCGAAGAATCTTTAGAGCGATAGGTTGTAATAATTCGAGCTAAACGTAAGTTCGACAGGCTGTAGTAGCAGGAGGCGGTGAACAGGGCTTAACGTGGCCCTCCCGGTGCTTATATCACAATCGAGGATACAGACTATGAAAATCTTACAGACCATCGCCGCCACCGCCTTTGCTTTGGCTCTCACCATCTCCGCACCCGCCCAGACTTCCGCCAAACAGGACGCCAAGGATGCCGGCCACGAAACCAAAGAGGCGGCGAAAGATGCCGGCCACAGCGTTGTCAAGGGCACCAAGAAGGTTGGGCGCGGCATCAAGCACGGCTCAAAGAAGGTGGTCAATAAGACTGCCGAGGGCACAGAAAAAGGCGCCGGAAAGCTGAAAGAAAAAAGCCAGTAGTTTCGCCGCGCAGCTTGCCCCGCCATCACGGCCTTCGCTCCCCGAGGGCCGGGACCTCTCCCGTGCTTTCTCACGTTTTCCCCCTCCGTATTCCAGCCGTCTCCCGCCAACACCCTCGTTCCGGTGTTAATCTGGGCCAGCAAGATGAAAACGAGACGTGAATTTCTGCAAGACGCTGCCATGCTGGCTGCCGTCTCCGCGCCGCAGAGTGCCGATGCCCAGCCTTCCAAAGAAGAGGCCGGCTGGTATGACAAGCCTATGCGGTGGTTTCAGCTGGCCTTCGTGGAAGACGACCCCGGCCAGTACAGCCCCACCTTCTGGCTCGATTACTTCCGCCTGATTCACGCGGACGCCGCCTGTCTCTCAGCTGGTGGTTGTGTCGCCTTCTATCCAACCAAAGTTCCGCTGCATTACCGGAGCAGGTTTCTGAAGGACACCGACCCCTTCGGGGAAATGGTTGCCGGCTGCCGCAAGCTGGGCATGAATGTGATTGCCCGGACCGACCCCCACGCTGTCCATCAGGACGCCTTCGATGCTCACCCCGAGTGGATCGCGGTCGATGCGGAAGGCAGGAAGCGCCGTCATTGGGCCGACCCCGACTTGTGGGTCACCTGTGCGCTGGGGCCGTATAACTTCGGCTTCATGACGGACGTCACCATCGAAATCGTCCGCAACTATAAGGTGGACGGCGTTTTCAGTAATCGCTGGGCCGGCTCGGGTATGTGTTACTGCGAGAGCTGCAAATATCTGTTCCACGAATATTGCGGAAAAGATCTGCCGCGCACCACGAATGCGCAGGATCCCGTGCGGCGCCAGCACATTTTGTGGCGCGAGCAGCGGCTGTTCGATCTCTGGCGCCTCTGGGATACAGAGATCAAGAAGATCAACCCCAACGCGGCCTTTCTAGCCAATGCGGGCGGCGGAGCGCTCAGCGATCTGGATATGAAAACCATCGGCGATCTTGCGCCCACGCTGTTCGCCGACAGGCAGGCGCGGCACGGCCTGATGCCGCCCTGGGCCAACGGAAAGAACGGCAAAGAGTACGCGGCAACGCTGAATGGCAAGCCGATCGGCGGCATCGTCAGTGTCGGGTTGGAGGAGCCGTACCGCTGGAAAGATTCCGTGCAAAGCGGCGACGAGATTAGCCTTTGGATGGCCGATGGCGTTGCTCACAACCTCCGGCCCTGGATCACCAAATTCAACGCAAAGCCGCTCGACAAGCGCTGGCTCCCCGTAGTGGAGAACTTCTATAACTGGTGCTACAGGAGCGAGAAGTATCTGCGTAATGAGAAATCGCTTGCGGACGTGGCGATGGTCTATTCGCAGCAGAGCGCTGCATATTATGGGGCGAAAGTGGAAGACCACGCTCTCGGGTACTACCAGGCTTTGGTGGAGGCGCGTGTGCCGTTTGACATGGTGCACGATCTGCTGCTCGATGAGGATCACATCGCTCGCTATCGCGTGCTGATTCTGCCGAATATTGCAGCGCTGTCAGACCGGCAGTGCTCACAGCTGACCGAGTACGTGCGCAACGGCGGCAGCGTTGTCGCGACTTTCGAAACCTCGCTCTATGACGAGTGGGGGGCGCGCAGGAAAGACTTCGGTCTGGCGCAGCTTTTCGGCGCTTCTTACGAGGGGAAGATCGACACCCAGGTGCATAACTCTTATCTCACGGTGGAAGCGCCTCATCCGCTGACCCGAGGGTTGGAACACGCGGGGCGCATCATCAACGGAGTCAACTGGGTGCATGCCCGCGCTACAGCGCCGCTGGCGGCGAATCCGCTGACACTGGTGCCCTCATATCCCGATTTGCCCATGGAAGAGGTGTATACGCGCGTTCCGCATACCGACACGCCAGGTGTGTATGCGCGTCAATTCGGTAAAGGCCGCGTTGTGTATTTTCCATTTGATATCGACCGGACGTTTTGGGAAGTGCTCGCGACGGATCACGGCACGGTCCTGAAAAACGCAGTCTCCTGGGCGCACAACGCCGAAAGGCCGCTGGTGGTGGCGGGAAAGGGATTGATCGACGTCTCCATTTGGCAGCAAAAGAATTCTGTGACGGCGCACATGGTAAATCTGACGAATCCCATG
>JAUZEU010000510.1 GCA_030838885.1 Bryobacterales bacterium
TGGATAGGCGTGCAGAAAGACGATTACATGTTGACGTCCTTCAGTTGCAGCGCTCAGGTCATTCCGCAACCAGGCCTTTCGGATGCCCTTTACAGAAGTTTCACGCTGGGTGGATATCACGTTGTCCAGTGTTTTGCGATGAGAGCGATGCCGCCGATCATGAGCACAGCTCCCGGCACACGCCGGTGATTGATCGCACGCACCGGCATCTGGAACCAACCGTAGTGATCCAGCACGAGTGACATTACCAGGGCGGCGGTCACGGTGATACCGACAAACGGTCCCACTCCGACCTTCTTCGCAAGCGTCAGCCCGGCATAGACCTGAACGGCTCCGACCAATCCGCCCACGGGAGCCCACCACGGCATCTTTGCGAGGCCTTCGCCCGTGGGAAGCGGGCTCGGGAACATCGCGAACACGCATAAGAAGAAGGCGGTGATCAGCGCGAAGGAAACGGCGTCAGCGAACCACTTGTTTCCCAACAAGTGAAAGAGCTGCGCATTCATTGTGGCGCCACAGGTCTGCAGCGCGCCGCCCAGAATCATGAAGGGTCGATCCATCCGGTTTTCAGAATCGTCTCCTTTTCAAATTCAAATCAACTCCGTCCCTTGAGCAGGAAAGTCCAGCGTGTTAGTAGCAAAGGTCCTATCTTGCAGGGCGGCTCGGGTTTCCGGAACTGACATCAAGAACACCGCGGCACCCATTGCTGCAAGCGCGGCGAACGCATAGAACGTGACCCGGAAGCCGAAATGTTGCACGAGAACTCCCGAGAGCAGTGGCCCGGCAACACCTCCGATGGCGAGCGCCGTTGCAAACAAGCCCATGAGCGTATTGAAGCGGCCTTTGCCGCGCGTTAGATCCGCCGCCATCGCGACGATGGCAACGCCGTAAATGCCGGCTCCGATTCCATCCAGGCCTTGCAACCAGACGACAGATCCGGGACTGCTTACGAGCGAATAAGCAAGAATGCGGACCGGCAAAGCCAGAAAGGCTGCGGCCATGACGGGCTTCCGCCCCCAGGAATCGCAGAGCCTGCCAGCGGCGAGCGCCACCGGAATCATCACGATCTGTGCGGTTAGAACGGTTGCCGTCATCAGATTGTCGGACCCGCCAAGATTCTTCACATAAAGCGCCACGGTCGGCAGAATTGGCGCGTTCGCGAGGTGAAACGCGAAGACGGAAATGAACAGAAGCAGAACCGTTCGGTCGCGAAACAATTCCGTCCACTTCACTTGCTTGTCCTGATCGCGCGTTAACCCCGTCGCGATCTTTTCATCCAGATCATGCTCGTGTATGAGCAGCACGGATGCGGCGGCGAAGAGTGAGCATACGCCGACCGAGTAGAAGACCGAATTCAACCCGAGCGTGGAGATCAGCGCCATTGCCAACAGCGCGGCGATGATATTGCCGGCATGATTCCAGCCCTGGTTTGCTCCCATCGTCCGATTCAGCATCTTGTGTCCCGCCAACCCGAGCGCGAGAGCGCCGAGCAGCGGAGCGAAAAAGCTCTGCGTCGCGCCGGAGACGAACAGGAGGGAATCGATCGGGAGGGCAGCGTGAGGAATAAGAGGGACGGCAACGAAACAGGCTCCGGTAAGGAACGACATGGCGGCGAATAAGAGTCGCCGGCGGAATATTCGATCGGTCAACCACCCGGCCAGACCCTGAAACAACAAGGTTCCGAGTCCGGTTGCGGCTGTGGCCACACCGAGCGCATCGTAGCTCCAACCCAGGCCTTTCAGGGACACGTTCAGAACTGGCAGGATGACGCCGACCATCTCGGCTTGAAAGAAGTTCGCGGCGTTCAATCCAAAGTAGCTGCGCCTTGACGCCGTTTCCCTGGTTTCAGTTTCTGCCGTGTCGCTTGCGCGCTCTTGACATCGGCCTCGGCAAACGTTGCACACTCCCTGCGTAGTGTGCAATCGAGCGGCCAAGGGCTGGCGGTTGGATTGGAGATCAACAACCTGGAGAAACGATTGTCTGTAGCGTGCGCACACCAAAGGTGATTGTGGCGTCGTTCATTCAGTCAGATGCGAAGCCTCTTTCGACGGCAGAGTGACACAAGTGGCGACGAAAGGTCGGTCACTGTCGGATGTCGCGTGGGTCTTGATCGCGACTTGAGAACGCGGCAAGGCCCTCGGGCCGGCAATCCACGTGGGCATAAGTCGGCATCTCGGACTTGGGCCCGGCCAGCAGTCCCGAACTCAACGTTCTGCTAATAGATCCTGCCTGGTCGGGCAGCGTTCCACCATCCACGGACCACTTTGACGCATACGTTTATTGCTGGCGTGTGCCAGCTACGGATAGATCGCCCCTGAACGCCGAAGTGTCTACCGCTGCATCGGGCATCATTCCAGCAAATCCCGGGCAATTCTGTGAAATCCTGCTGCCCCTGATTCCAATGGTGGCCGGATATCGCCAGCATGGCTGACCCTCGAAACCGCTCAGGGTTAACCTTTCCGGGTGCATGAGTCTGTTGCGTGTCCAGGATCATCCCGCAGTCGCGCCCATTCTCCCGCTCTCCACGCTACTCCCTGGCCCACCAGTTTTCAGTTCACCGCTCGCAAGTTTATATCTCCCCTAATATGAATAAGTTCCACTTTTTGAACATCCATTCCCCCCGAACCATCATGCTAGTTCTCAAATCAAGGAGAACTACCCAATGACGCCAGACTTAGGAACACCAATCGGCCACCGCGAAATCATCAGACAAATAAACGCTCAGAAAGCCGCGGAGGCCGAAGCCGCCAATGACCACAAGCGGACCGCGCACGACCACAATCCCGGTCAGCCCCGCAACGATCGCCCGCCTAATCCCGGCCAACAACAGCAGCACTGCCGCATCACCGCCTTCCGCCACGAAGCCACCGGCCAGTTCTACGCCATGTCCCTCGAAGACAGCTTTGCCTTCACCGCACACTGCAAAGGCACCGTCGAAGTCCTCCAGCCCGCAAATCACCACGAGCGCTGGCTCGCCACCTCCATCGCTGAAGACCAGTGGCGGCTCAACCGAGCCCGCGCCCTCGAAAGCAACATCTTCGCCATCGGCATGTCCAATCCGGCGATCGAAATTGAAGCCAGTTCCCCCGAAACCCAGGCCGCCATTTCTCAGGCACGCGTATGGCTCGCCGATGGCAGGAAACTCCAGACGCTCGCCCTCTACGAGCAACGCATCAGACGAAGCATCGAGAAGAACGAAAAATAACTAAGGGAACTCCAGGCCGAACGCAAGGCAGCCTGTGACAAGGCACTCGAAGAGGAAATGCTCCTGGCCCAACTCGCCATCATGGAAGGCGAAACCTACGTGTACACCGGGGGCGAAGGATCAACTTATCCAGGTGAAGGCGCACCCGGAAGGACACCCGCCGGCAAAAATGGGTTCGGATTTTCAACTGCCGAAATTACCCGCTTAGCGCATCGCGAACTCCGTCTCCAAAAAGCAATCCAATACAAAAACCAATCACAAAAACGCACCACAGGGCACCAGGGAGGGCCGGTCCGCACTCCCAAAGCCGCCTGAACCGCCTCTGATCGTCAACTTACGGCCATTGCCAAACCACACCTGCGCCCAATCCCATCCGTTATCATTCCAAATTAATGATCCACCTCCGCCCAGACCTCACGCCGGCCTCGCTCGAAGGCAAAATCACCACACTCTTCGAAGCCTCGGCCCAAAAAATCCGCGCCCTCGAATCCTCATGGGACCCCTCCCAGGGCGCCCCCGTCTTCACCATCGATGGCAAATACACCAGCCGCGGCTGGACCGAATGGACCCAGGGCTTCCAGTTCGGCGCCTCCATCCTTCAGTTCGACGCCACCGGCGACCGCACCTTCCTCGACACCGGCCGCGCCCACACTGTTCGCCTCATGGCGCCCCACATCACCCACACCGGCGTGCATGACCACGGCTTCAACAATGTCTCCACCTACGGCAACCTCCTCCGCCTCATCAATGAAGGCGCTGTTACAGACAATGTCTGGGAACGTCGCTTCTACGAACTCGCCCTTATGTGCTCCGGCGCCGTACAGGCCATGCGCTTCACCCGCACTTCACCCGAGACCGGCTACATCTACTCCTTCAACGGTCCCCACTCCCTCTTTGTGGACACCATCCGCTCCCTCCGCGCCCTCGCCCTCAGTCACAAACTCGGCCACGTGCTCATGGGCGAAAACGACCGGCGTATCTCCCTGCTCGGCCGGCTGATCCGGCACGCCGAATCCACCGCGCGCTTTTCCGTCTATTACGGAGAAAATCGAGACATTTATGACCTTCGCGGCCGCACTGTCCACGAAAGTATCTTTAATACCAACGACGGAAACTTCCGCTGCCCCTCCACCCAGCAAGGCTATTCACCCTTCAGCACATGGACGCGAGGTCTCGCCTGGGCCATGTGCGGCTTCGCTGAACAACTCGAATTCATCGCGACTGTCTCTGACGAAGAACTCGCCCAATTCGGTGGACGCGAATCCATCACCGCCACCATGCAGCGCGCCGCCGAAGCCACCTGCGATTTTTACATCGACAACTCCCCCACGGACGGTATTCCTTACTGGGACACCGGCGCGCCCAACCTCCACAAACTTGGCGACTGGGCCGACCGCCCGTCCGACCCCTTCAATCCCCACGAGCCCATCGATAGCTCCGCCGCCGCCATCGGCGCGCAAGGCCTGC
>JAUZEU010000531.1 GCA_030838885.1 Bryobacterales bacterium
CCTGGCGGGCCAGATCCAGATTCCGCATTCCCGTGGAAAAAGCGAGTGCCTCTACTCTCATTCGGTCCAGCCCGCTGGTCGCCTTTTCCTGCCACTCAACGGGCAGATTCACGAAACGGTTGAACTGTCCACCCAGATAGGGCTTGGTGTCGGGCACCGGCATCGGGTAGTTCACATCGTACGGCCACAGCACCTCGCACTTCGCAGTAGGCCAGGCAGCGCGGATGTCCTGCACCAGTGCGGCAATATAGTCCCGCAGGCGGTTGCGCAGGAATATGGCATCGGCTCCGCCATTCACCAGAGGACTGTCGTGCGGCCCCGAGAATACATGCAAGGGGCGCCCCAGTGCAGCCTGGGCAGCGGCCAGGGTTTCGTCGTCGTAACAGGCCATGCCGCCAGGCCCGGCGAAGTACCACCACAGAAACTCTCCGTATTGAACATTGGGTGTCAGGCCGGCCGCGTTCTGCAATTCCGCTATGTTTCGGTAGACGGCTTTCTGATAGGCGAGCAGTTTGGTGGAGCCGACGGCGCAATGGTGAGAAACCAGCGTGCCGAAACCTGTCGCGGTGGATACGGCCGTACGCGCGCTGTCCGGAAATCGTGCTGCATAGCCATCGGGCGGATTGACCAGTTCCATCGAGCACGCGGTTACCACCTCACGATTCCGGGCGGCGCATTGCGCATAAAAGTCGGCGTGCCAGTCACGCGCAGCACGGTTGAGGGGCGGAGTAATCGTGTCGTCGATGACCCATGTTCCGTATTCCCCTGCCACGGGATGCTGTGTAATCTGAACAGCACCCGTGGTGGAGGTTGTCGAAACGGCTATCTCCAGGTTATAAGCCGGCGCGGGGGATCGGCCCGTCACAGTTAGTGTTCCGCCGCTGGCCGAAGCGCGCGCACCCACAAACGCGCCGTTGATGTAGGCGGCAAAGTGGTTCGCGATCACCTCGTTCGTGGCGCTGATGTCTTCCGGGAAGATAGTCTTGTCAAGGCCAGCGCCATTGAGTGTGAGGGAGATCTTGTCGCCCGCGGCAAAGGTACCGGTGAAATTCACCATCGCCGTGGAAAATGACCCTCCGGCTAACACGCGTTCGTTCCACCAGAAGACTCCCAGGTATTCGTTCATCGGCCCGGCGTACCCTAATTGGTCCATGTTCCACATCAGGCGTGAAGGCGAGAGTTTGTACGTGTGGTCCGTATCGAAATCGAGGGCGGGCGAAATGTTTGCACGCGGCGTAAGCGGATCTGAAAAACCGAACCCAACGACGGCTTCGAGGAAATCGAAGTAGAAAGCGCCAGGTTGCTGAATGGTGATAGTAACGGTATGGCGTCCGGCAGCTATGTTCTGTCGCACGCGCCGACGGGTGACAACGGCGGAACCAGTCTCGAGCCGGCAATCGAGCGAAGTCTCCGTGTCGCCATCGACTCTTATCCCCGCCACGGCACGATCGGAATAGAGCGATGTGCCGATGTAGAGATCATGCGTGAACTGGCAGGTGTAGGTGATGGTCGCCTGAGCTGCAGGGTCGCTCGTCCCTTTTGCGAAGTACCTGGAATAAAAGCCCGTTTCATCGCTCCAGGACGCGGGGGGAGTAAACACGCAGGCCTTATCCGATTCTTCAATGCGAACGCTGCCAGGCCCCGCAGCGGAGAGAGTTCTGTTGGTCCCGGAACCGGTAACACTCCAGTTGCTGAAGACTGCTTCCCACTCGGTAGCCCGGTAGGGACCGCTCACAAGGGCGGGCGCGAAGGTCAGCCAGCACTGGCGCAACTGATCGATCCCAAGAGCCGTGAAGTCGAGCTTACAATTCCATGTCACATCGGACTGTCCGCCCGAAAGCGTAATTCGAGTCTGGTCCAGGGAAAGCGTTGCGGTTTTCGAGGTGGAATAGAGCTCGATCAGATTTCCGTCGCGGCCCCCGCGCTCTGCTACATATACCGACGCTGACGACGTGGGCGCCGGGACATCAAGGGTAAGGTGGCGTGACGACTCGAGGCTGGCCACGGTGTGCTCCTGACCGGCGATCAGGATAGCCGCGCCCGGGGTGATGCCGGCGAACGTGTGCCCCGAAGTAAGTGTGACGGAAGCGCCGCTCACATTCACGGTGCCGTAACGCCCGGCGGTGAGGCGGATCTGCGCGCCCGTGTTCCGGGCCATAAGGGCATGGGTGGTGTTGGCTGAAATCCAGTCCGTGTTGATGTTGATGGCATCAACCAGGGCGGCTGCCGCCAGTTCCGGGGTGCTCAGGCGCATGATCTCCGAGGCATTGCCGTCCGAGGCGGTTACGGCAATCGCCACCCCTGCGCGCTCCGGCCGAACCTCCAGGGTCACGGCGTTGGACGCGCTGCCAGCTGAGGCGGAAACGTCGGGATCACTCGCCATTGCGCTGATCAGAGCAGCCGCCTGAGCTGCGCTGCTCTCGCCGGCCGGGTCGGTTTCTGTATGGGAGTAGGTTCTGCCGTTCACAGTAATGGAATGGGTGCTGGCAGTGCCCGTCGCAAAGAACTGAAACGTGACTGCGGCCTTGCCGTCCGGAGCCACATAATCGAAGGCCAGATTCTGGTACCAGAGAGTGACGCGATCGAAAGCCTTCACGCCATCGCCTGAGGTAACCACATTGAGTGTTGCGCCCGCTGCGGGGAAGGTGGAATCCACCAGCGTCGCGTTGTCGAAAAGTCGCACCTGCGCGGTGGTGCCGTCGGCGCGAATGCAGTCCAGCGTGGCCCAGTCAATCCAGTTGTATTTCGGGGAGTCGATCGGCTGCAAACCGCCTGTATACAGCAGCTTGAAGTTCAGGGTCAGGCCGGAAAAATCGAAATCCGGCAGGTACTTGATTGAAGCGTGTTCGTAGAAATTATCCGCATCGTAGAGAACGGCTACGGCGAAGTCGGCAGGGTCGCGAAAGGTACCGAAGACCTTGAAGCCGGTCGGCGATGCGGAGTGCACACACGCGGCGGCTGCGAAGGTGTCGAACCCTCGCAAATGAACGGTGCGATCAGGCTGTAGTTTGAAAATTTGTTCAGGCAATGTGCGGTAGATCCCTTCCGGTTTGATCTTGACCGGATCGTCAGCAGGGAACGGTTGTTTGTGGCCACGCAAATCGTGTTCGCCGGCCTGCGAAATTGCTGACTTTGTGACGTTTACAGCGAGTGAAAATAAATATTGCTGGCGCGTGACCGTGTTCTGAGCATCTAAAAAGTGAGCTATGAAACACGTCTCGCGCCTGGGTTTTCCGGTCAAGGTAGTTGGCGGTCTTAAAATGCAAAGCCATGATGCCCGGCGCTGGCGAAGCGGGCCCCATCTGCGTGTCTCGCTCGAATATCTAAACGAGATCTTCACGAACCTGGAAGAGAAGGGCATCAATATGTACCGGATGTCCTCGGACCTGGCACCGTATGTCACCCATCCGGATATGCCGCAATTCCACAGCATGATTAAGGATTCATCACGCGAGTTGCGTGAAACCGGGGCACGGGCGAGGAGCCTCGGCCTGCGCCTGTCATTCCATCCGTCGCAATACGTCGTTCTGAACAGTAAGGACGAAGCGCTGGCTGCGAAAAGCATGTGGGATGTGGAGACACAAGCGGAAATCCTTGATTCTATGGAGCTTGGTCCCGAAGCTGTGATCGTAATTCACGTGGGCGGCGTGTACGGCGACCGGCATAGCGGATGCGAGCGATGGGTTCGGATTTTCGAGCGGCTGTCAAAAGGGGCGCAATCGCGCCTCGTTCTGGAGAACGATGACCTCCGCTATGGACCTGCCGACGTCCTCTGGGTTCACGAGCGCACTGGCGTCCGCCTGATCTTCGATCATCAGCACTTCTGGTGTTTCAACCCGGAGGGAGTGGGTTTGGAGGAGGCGGCTCGCGCCATGCTGCACACGTGGCCTTCCGGCACTGTACCGAAGATTCACTTCTCCTCCCCGCGCACGGAATTACGGGAGATCGAACGCAGGAACCGTAAGACCGGCAAGTCCGAAACGGTTCTGGTGGAGCCGCTTGCGACGCAGCACGCCGACTTCGTGAATCCGTTCGAGTTCGCCACTTTCATGCGCTCCGTAGCGGACCTGGAGTTCGACGTCATGCTGGAAAGCAAGTCCAAGGACGTATCCCTGTTACGCCTGCGCCGGGATCTTGCGCGGTTCGCTCCCGACGTAGCCGAACGCTTCGGTATCGCTGAGGAGCTTCAGGCGAACGCCGCATGAACATAGAAAACAAGCTCCGTATCTTGGCTGACGCGGCTAAGTACGATACCTCGTGCGCAAGCAGTGGCTCGGTCCGGAAGCGGCCTGAGGGCGGGATCGGCACGCAGCGCCGGGCGGCATCTGCCACAGCTTCACGCCCGATGGCCGCTGCGTTTCGTTGCTCAAAATTCTGCTGACGAACTACTGCATTTACGACTGCATGTATTGCGTGAACCGGGTTTCCAGCGATACGCCGCGGGCGCGGTTCACAGTGGATGAGGTGGTCGACCTCACCATGGACTTTTATCGTCGCAATTATATTGAAGGCCTGTTCCTGAGCTCCGGGATTATCCAGAGCCCGGAATACACCATGGAGCAACTGGTCGAAGTGGCCCGTAAGCTTCGCGTGGAGCGCCTTTTCGGCGGCTACATCCACCTGAAAGGTATTCCGGACGTCTCACGTGAGCTTCTGATCGAAGCCGGCAAGTGGGCGGACCGGCTGAGCGTCAACATCGAATTGCCGAACCAGCGCGATCTTGACCGGCTGGCTCCCGCAAAGTCCCACCTCACCATCGAACGCTCGATGGATCAGGTGCGAACGGCTGCCGAGGAGTACGGATCCGGCGGACAATCGCGGTTTATGCCGGCTGGCCAAACAACCCAGCTGATCGTGGGCGCAACGCCGGGCAGTGACGCCCAGATACTCACCAAGGCTTCAGGCCTCTACAGCGAGCGCGGTCTGCGCCGGGTCTACTATTCGGCGTTCAGCCCGATACCGCATGCCCATTCGGAACTCCCGGTGGAGGCGCCGCCGACCGTCCGTGAGAACCGTCTGTATCAGGCGGACTGGCTGATGCGCTACTACGGGTTTGCCGCCGATGAACTGACAACCGGGCCGGACGCGAACCTCTCGCTCACAACCGACCCGAAGCTTGCCTGGGCGCTTCGCCACCGCGAGTTCTTTCCGGTGGATGTGAACACTGCCCCGCGCGAAGCCTTGCTGCGCGTGCCGGGGTTTGGCGTGCGGAATGTGAAGAGGATTCTTAACATCCGGCGCTTCCACCGGCTCACCGCTTCAGACCTCGCGAAGCTGCGCGTTCCGGTCCGCCGGTCGGAAGCGTTCATCACGGTTGAGGGCAGCAGTGCCCGCAAGCTTGATTCGCTGCATCTGCCCGCACGGTTCGAAGGCCGCGCCGAGCAGTTATCGCTCTTTCACGCGCCGGTCGAAGCGCGCACCGGCGAGTTCTGAAATGGGTCCGTTTATTCAGCGGGCCAACAACTTCGACTCGTGGCGAGAAGCCGCACGGCTGCAACTGCTCCGGAAAACACCGCCCTCCGCTTTGATCTGGCAATCCGGTGAGGATGAGCAACAGTTCCTGTTCCACGCCGAGCCGCCACCCGAAACGACTCCGAACGGCACTGTCAAGCTTCCCCGTGCTTTCGTCGATTGCGCCAGGACAGTGGCGCGTCACCGCGACCCGAACCGCTGGTCACTGCTGTACAGGATCGCCTGGCGCATTCAGAACGAGAACCCGAACCTGCTCCAAATCGAAGTTGACGACGACATCCATTTATTTGCGTCGATGCGAAAGGCAGTCGAGACCGATATCTACAAAATGCGTGCGTTCGTCCGATTCCGCCGTGTGGTGTTGGACGGCTCCGAGCAGTTTGTGGCCTGGTACTGCCCCGATCATCATACGCTCGATGCCAACGAGCGCTTCTTCGCGGACCGCTTTGGTGGCATGCGCTGGGCGATTCTTACGCCGGAAGTCAGCATGATCTGGGATCTCACCGAAGTACATTACGGTCCCGGCGTGCCCCGTTCGGAAGAGCCCGCAGAAGATGAATTTGAAGACCTTTGGCGCGCTTATTATTGCTCCATATATAATCCGGCGCGCCGGAATCTCAACGCCATGCGCGCTCAGCTTCCTGTGCGCCGTTGGGAGAATCTGCCTGAAAGCCGCACCATTCCGGAGCTGGTACGGGTGTCTCGGGG
>JAUZEU010000643.1 GCA_030838885.1 Bryobacterales bacterium
AGGGAGCGTTCGCGTGTATCCGGAAATCGGTGTTGCAGACCCGCACCATCCGCTCTCGCACCATCGCAACAATCCCGAATCACTGGCCAGGCTCGCGAAGATCAATACGCTCCATACGGAGCTGTTCTCCTACTTCATCGGGAAAATGAAATCGACACCGGATGGGGACGGCACCCTGCTGGATCACTCGATGATCGTCTACGGCGGCGGTATCTCAGACAGTAACCGCCACATTCATGAAAACCTGCCAGTGCTGCTGTTCGGTCGCGGCAACGGGGCTCTGAAGCCCGGCCGTCACATTGATTTCGGAAGAGAGGTTCCGGTCACCAACCTGTACCTCACCCTGATGGACCGCATGGGCGCAAAGCCGGAGACTGTGGGCGACAGCAACGGGAAAGTGGAACATCTTTCCGAAATATGATCGCCAGACCGGCACTCCTTCTCGCCACCGCGCTGCCGGTCTTTCTTCAGGTAGCGACCGCGCAGAACCAGGCGAACGTCGTCTCGCCGGAGATCCTCCCTGACCATCGGGTGACATTCCGGATTGCAGCGCCCAAAGCAACCGAGGTGGCGTTCACCGGTGACTGGATAACAGCCACGCCGGAGAAGATGACAAAAGACGAAAGAGGTGTCTGGAGCGTCACGCTCGGCCCGCTTCCGCCAGCCAGTTATATCTACTCTTATACCTATACCGTTGACGGTGTTGCGATACCTGACCCCGTGAATCCCCGCATTAAACTGCGCGCGCGCGGCTCCGGCAGTCTCTTTGAAGTGCCCGGTGAAACTCCGGAGATGTGGCAGCCGCGTGACGTCCCGCATGGCAAGGTAGAGATCAACTGGCAGCGCTCCACCGTGCTGAATGGCGAAACCCGCTCGTTCTGGGTCTACACCCCGCCGGGATATGAAAAGGATCTCGACCGAAAGTATCCGGTGCTCTATCTTTTGCATGGCTCGAACGATACTGCTGCGGGATGGACCACCGCCGGCACAGTCAATTTCATTTTCGACAACATGATCGCGGAGAAGAAGGCCACCCCGATGATTGTGGTGATGCCCTTCGGTCACGCGATTCCGTTTGGTGGTGGACGGGGCCCTTCGCCCGGCGGCGCCGCACCGCAGAGCAACACGCTGCTCTTCGAGCAATACCTCCTCTCCAACCTGATGCCGACGGTGGCAAGCCAGTACCGGACCCTTGCCCTACCCGAATCCCGCGCCATCGCCGGCATGTCCATGGGCGGCGAGCAATCGCTGGTGATCGGCTTCGGCCACCCGGAGCTGTTCCGCTCCATTGGCGCGCTGAGCCCGGCTATGCCACACGAATTGGCGGACCGCTGGGCCGCCGCGCTGGCGGATTCAAAAGGCACCAATGCAAAGATGAAGGCGCTCTGGATCGCGTGCGGCAGACAGGACCCCGGACATCTGACCGCCTCCCGCCGGCTCGATTCCACTCTTCAGGAACACGGCGTCACCCATACTTATTGGGAGACGGAAGGCGCGCACAATTACGCACTCTGGCAGCGGCAGATGGTGGAATTCCTTCCGCTCCTGTTCCGGCCGGTGACGAGCACTACAGCACGAAAATAAAAGGAGACGAACAATATGAAAATTACGAAGAGTTCCATCGCTCTGACAGCCGCATTTGCAGGTCTTCTCAGCGGCACTGCGAGCCGCGTGAGCGCTGCACCCAGCAGTTCGGATGGGAGCGCAAAGATTGGTGTGGCTGGCCAGCTGGCAGACTCGGTCGAAGCGAAGAAGGAAAAGCACGGCTGTAAAGGCATGAACTCCTGCAAGGGTAAGGGCGGCTGCAAGTCGGGCGATAACGGCTGCAAAGGCAAGAACTCCTGCAAAGGCAAGGGTGGCTGCGCTACCGACGGCAGCATGAAGTAACATCCTGCAAGGGCCATGCCAGCCAATAGGTTCAATGGGTACACGGATCTGGGTGTTGGCATTGGTCTGCGTATCCCCCATTACCAGCACATCTTCGCGAACAAGCCGGTCGTCGACTGGTTTGAGATTATCTCCGAGAACTTCATGGTGGACGGCGGTCGCCCTCTGGAAGTTCTCGATCAGATTCTGGAGCGCTACCGGGTCGTGCAGCACGGCGTTTCGATGTACTTTGGGTCAGCGGAACGCCTGAACCGGGATCATCTGCGCCGCCTCAAAGCCCTGGTGAAGCGAACCAACACGCCCTGGCTGACCGATCATCTCTGCTGGGGCAGTGTCGACGGGCGGTACACCCATGACCTGCTGCCGATGCCTTACACGTTTGAGGCGGCCCGTGTGACCGCGCGGAAAATTCGCGAAGCCCGCGACTTTCTGGAAGTGCCCATCGCCGTGGAGAATGTGAGCAGCTATGCCGAATTCCACGTTTCCCAAATGACCGAATGGGAATTCCTGAACGAAGTGGTGGAACGCGCAGACTGCGGAATTCTGCTGGACGTCAACAATATTTATGTCTCCTCGCGGAATCATAGCTTCAATCCGTATGAATACCTGAACAGTGTTCCACCGGAACGAGTAGCGCAGATCCACGTCGCCGGGCACTCGAAGTACGAGAAATACATTCTCGACACGCATGACCACCCGGTCATCACGCCGGTCTGGAAACTCTATGACCATGCAATTCGGCGCTGTGGTAATACCGCGACTCTGCTCGAGTGGGACGACCGGATTCCCTCCTTTGAACGCGTCCATGCGGAAGCTCGCAAGGCGGAGAAGTTCCGGTCCGCTGACGTGGAACTGATCCCCGGATGAAGCTCGCGGAACTCCAGCGGCTGATGGCGGCGGATGTGATGCGTCCCCTGACCACCGCCGACGACCTGATCTCGCCCCAAAACCAGGCATCCTTGTATGTCAAACCGAATGACACGCTAACATCTGCCGAAAGACTGCAGATCTACAACCGGGGTTACTGGTACCGGGTTCTCGATTCTCTTCGCGAAGACTTTCCTGGTCTGCGGGTACTGCTGGGCGAGACTGCCTTCACAAATCTCTCGGAAGCCTATCTGGCGGATTGCCCTTCCACTTCATTCACCCTCGTAAATCTCGGGTCGAAGCTGGAAGACTGGCTGCGGCTCAATCCCCAATGGGCCGGTCGCCATGCCGACCTCACGCTCGACATGGTCCGGCTCGAATGGGCCCATATCGAAGCTTTTGACCGCGCAGCTCTGAAAGAGATCGGCCCGGAAGATCTGGCCGAGTTCAGCTCCACCCTGAAAATCCAACTGCAGCCCCATGTCCGTTTACTGGACCTGCAGTACCCCGTGGATGAGTTAAGGACAGGTGCCGAAATAAGGGCAGGCGCGAGAGCTACGGGCAGGCGTCTCACCAAAGCTCCCCTGTTCGTGGCCGTTCACCGCAATGATGGCTACGTTTACTACCGACGCCTCGAGCCCGCAGAGTTCAACATCCTGCAGTCCCTGCAACGCGGAGGACGCCTGAGCACCGTTCTTACCCGAGCCCTCCACAACCAGCCGGTTCCCGCGGATCTGCAGCAATGGTTTGCCGCCTGGGCCCAACTGGGCTGGCTCTGCCACGCTAAACCACCGCGGAAGAGGCGGCCCGCAGAGCCCTAAGCCTCTTTAATCTTCTGCCAAACGGCCCGGCCAATAAAAAACGGCCCCATCTCCTGCATAAAGTTCGAAGTCTGGCGTGTCTTCCGCATGGCCTGCACACAGGCGGAAAGCGGGAACAACTCTTTCCCAATCAGCCCAATCACGAAATCGTTATCCCGTTTGTCCATGCCGAACGAAGCGAGGCGCACATCCCGCGCAAAACCCGCCGTCCCGAACGCGTGCCCAATAGTCCCGTGCTCGCGAAGAATAGACATCTGGTCGTCCGCCGACAAACCACTGAATTCGCCTTTCCGGCGCAGCGGATACCACACCGCCCACGGCCATTCCGGGTCGGTCACTGCTTTACGCGACCGGTCCATCAACCACTCCTCGAGGTTCGGTTCGTGGCCAATCGCATACGTCCGGCCCATCATCGTGTACTCAGGCTTGAGCACAAGGTCGCTAAACGGAGCGCGGTTCACCAGCGAACGCACCGCAGTCACAAAGAAATCCGGATTATCGCTCCAGGTCACCAGTGCGAACCCCCGCGGATCGTTGGCGTCCTCATAAAGGACGCCTTCCATACCGGACGCTTCCAGAGCAGCGGCCAGCGTTGCTGAATCCGCAGCCTTCCCGTCCGCAGCGCCAAACGCGAGCAACTGCATGAACAGCCGGCGATCCGAAGTCTGTTGCGCTCCGGCGCGCACGCCGCCTTTTTCTCTGAGGTCTAGTTCCACCCCTTCAGAATAACCTTGCAGCTAGAGTTTGCTGACAATGATGGGAGTAGTCGTAGGTTGCTGCGACCCGCCTGCCGGCTCCACCGAAATTGCCATGGCCGCCGCGCCCTCCACCGGGCCCCGCCGTATATGGATGGCGGTCGAATCCGCCAGCGCGTTGAACGTCCCCGCCGGAATCGGTTTACCGTTCGCCGGAATCACCCACATTTCAAATGTCCGTCCCGCCGCCAGCTTAGGCAGCCGGGCGGCAATGAACACCACCCCTTTGCCGGGACTGACAAAGAAGCGTCCACGCGCGGCAGGGTCACCAAACGCGACATCCTTTGTGACAGGGTCGTTGATAATATCCAGCATCTCTTCAAACCGCGCCGAGTTCGTCGGTGCCTGGCCGGATCTGCTCACTCGCCCGGGCAGCGCCACCGATACCAGCACCATAGCCAGCACCCCTGATACTGCCCACGGAAACCAGAACGCCCAGCCTTTCCGCTCCGGTGCAGGAGACACCATGGCAACCACGCGCCTGCGCAGGCGCTTCGGCGGATCCACTGACTTCACCCCGCCTGACATCGCGGCCGTCGTGCTC
>JAUZEU010000645.1 GCA_030838885.1 Bryobacterales bacterium
GCTTTCCGCGGCACAGATCATGTTGCTGATCGACCGGTATCTTGGAGCGCATTTCTTCGATACACAAGCCGGGGGCTCGGCGGTAATCTGGATGCATTTCTTTTGGATCTTCGGACACCCGGAAGTCTATGTTCTCGTGCTTCCTGCCTTCGCATTCGCGTCCGAGATCATTCCCGTGTTTTCACGGAAGGCCATTTTTGGTTACCCGGTTATGGTCCTGGCGACAATTGCCATCGGATTCATCGGCATGAGCGTCTGGGCCCATCACATGTTCACCGTCGGCATGAGCGCCGGCGCGAATACGTTTTTCGTGCTCTCAACGATGGCGATTGCGGTGCCTACGGGGATCAAGATTTTCAACTGGGTGGCGACCATGTGGGGCGGTAAGATCCGATTCGACGCACCGATGCTGTTCTGCGTCGCCTTCTTATTTCAGTTTCTAGTGGCCGGGTTGACGGGAGTCACGTTGGCTGTGGCTCCGCTCGATTGGCAGCTCGGAAACTCCTATTACGTGGTGGCTCACTTTCATTACGTGATTGTTGGCGGCATCCTCTTCACGATCTTCGCCGCGTTCTATTACTGGTTCCCGAAGGCTACCGGGAAGATGTATAACGAAACGCTCGCCAGTATGCACTTTTGGCTTTTTTCCCTAGGTTTCCACCTTACATTCGATTTCATGCATGTCCCCGGACTGTTGGGGATGCCCCGGCGGATCTATACGTACGAGCCCGGCCGAGGTTGGGACACCTGGAATCTGCTCGTAACCGTCGGCGTCATCTTTCAAGCGGCCGGGACCCTCATCTTTGCCTGCAATTTGGTTTGGTCGTATTTGCGAGGAAAGACGGCCGGGAATGATCCGTGGGACGCCTGGACGCTCGAGTGGACCGCAAGTTCGCCGCCGCCGGTGTACAACTACGCGGTGATTCCGGTTGTACGTAGCCGCCGTCCCCTGTGGGATCTCAAGCATCCGGAAGATCCCGATTGGAGGTACGAATGAGCGCCGTTTCCATAAGCCTGCCCGAAGGCGGTCTCGATTGGGAGCTTCCGTCCAAAGGACGAGTCGGGATGAGGTGCCTGATCGCCGCCGAGGCCGCGATCTTCACCATTTTCGTGGTGGCGTATCTTTTCTATATCGGTAAGAGCACGACGGGCCCGCAGCCCAGGGATGTTTTGCACGCGCCGATCTTCTATACGGTTTGCCTGTTAGCAAGCAGCCTGACCATACACATTGCGCTGCGCAGGATCAACGCAGGAGAGATGTGGGCGTTTGCGCGTTGGTGGCTGGTGACAATTCTCCTTGCGGGCATTTTCCTGTTCGGGACTGCGCGCGAGTGGAATCATCTGATCTTCCATGATGGCCTCACCATCAGCACCAATCTGTTCGGCACCACGTACTACTCACTGGTCGGCCTGCATGCGTTTCACGTCACGATGGGTTTGCTTGCCCTCATAACAGTCGCGCTCTTCTATTTCACGGCGAGACTCCGGCGCGAGCATACCGAACGCCTCGAAGTCTTATCCATGTATTGGCACTTCGTGGATCTCGTGTGGGTAATTGTGTTCACAGTGGTTTACGTGATCGGAGTTTAGTGGGGGAGTAATGAAAATTCCAGAGAAGATCAAAGTTCCGGCTCCTACCGCGTGGCCGATTGTGCTGGCCTTTGGTTTAACGTTAGTGTCCGCCGGATTCGTCACGGCGGCATCCATCAGCTTTCTAGGCGCGGTCTTGACGATAGCGGGCGCGGTCGGCTGGTTCCGCGAGGTTCTTCCCGCGGAGTCTCACGAGTGGGCACCTGTGGCTCGGGAAGAGCTCGTGATTCAGACCAAGCGGGAAACCGTCGAGCGGATCGCCTTCACGGGCTCGCGCGCATCGCTGCCGGTCGAGGTCTATCCGATCTCGGCAGGTGTCAAAGGCGGTCTTGCCGGCGGCATCGTTATGGCGTGCCTGGCCGCCGCGTACGGCATTTTGAGCGGCAACGGAATCTGGTATCCGATGAATCTCCTGGTAGCGGGCTTGTTTCCTGGGATCGGGGATACGGCCGCACAAATCGGGACTTTCAATCTCCAGGCGCTGATCATTGCCACATCGATTCACCTGGTGATTTCGCTACTGGTCGGAATGCTCTACGGAGTGATGTTGCCAATCGCCCCACGGCGGCCGATTTTGCTCGGCGGTTTCGCGGCGCCGCTATTGTGGTCCTTTCTCATATATGGAAGTCTGGCCGAGATCAACCCGGTGATGAACCAGCGCATCGATTGGCTCTGGTTCGTGATCTCCCAAATCGGATTCGGGCTTGTCGCCGGACTGGTTGTCGCACGTCAGGAACGCATTGGTACCCGGCAGCCTGCACCTTTAGTAGTTCGCATGGGAATCGAAGCTCCTGGACTGATTGACGAACATCACGAAGAGGCGAATCGATGAAGCGCGCCGTCCTTAGCTTCGCTGCCGCGATCGCGCTGTCGTCTTGCGACGCGCCGGGCCGACACTCCGCAGAAGCGGCGCCGATCCGTCCGGCCGAAGTCGCGGATTTTGCAACGCTGTTTTCGCAAAACTGCTCCGGTTGCCACGGCAAGGATGGTCAGGGAGCTTTGGCAGTGGGAATAGGCAGACCGGTGTATCTCGCCATCGCCGACGATGCGACAATCCGCGGCACGACTGAGTCGGGCAGGCCCGGAACTTCGATGCCCGCGTTCGCGCAGAGAACTGGCGGCATGTTGACCGAGGCGCAGATCGAAATTCTCGTTCGTGGTATCCGGAACTGGGCGAAGCCCGTTGAGGAGAATCCTCCGGCATATACATCGTCACGACCCGGCGACCCTTCGCGCGGTCACGATGTATTCGCCGCATCATGTACTTCCTGTCATGGAAAAGACGGACGCAGTGCGATTGCCATCACGGAATCCTCCTATTTGTCGCTGGTCACCGATCAGCACTTGCGCACAGTGATTATCGCCGGGTTGCCACAACTCGGCATGCCCGATTGGCGCAGCAACAACAAGCCGCTGTCCGATGCCGATGTCACCGGTGTCGTCGCCTGGCTCTCGTCACAACGAGAAGCTTTGTCGGCCCAGTTGAATCATTGAGGAGTGTACGATGAGTGAACTTTCCAGACGTCAGAGTCTTCTGAAGATCGCGGCAGCGTTCAACGGTGTGGTGGGCGTGCTGCTTGGGATTCCGATCGTCCGTTATGTCCTCTCTCCGATGAGACGGGACTACGATAGATGGATTCCGCTTGCCACGCTCGATCAGTTTCCCACTGGCGAGACGCGCCTTGCAACGTTTCGGAGCCCAGTCTCCAATCGTTCCGATGGCGACACCGCGGAGCTTCCATGCTGGGTGCGCAATGTCGATGGGAGCAAGTTCCAGGTCTTCGCGATCAATTGCGCGCACCTGGGCTGTCCCGTGCGGTGGTTTCCGCAGTCGCGCTTATTCATGTGCCCGTGTCACGGCGGTGTGTATTACGAAGACGGCGCGCGCGCGTCCGGCCCGCCTGAGCGAGGCTTGTTCGAGTATCCGTTCAAGGTTCTCGACGGGAAACTTCACATCCAGGCGGGAGAGCTGCCCACACCAGGCCTTTCGGCCGCGAATCGAGACCTGATCCAGATCAAGAGGCAGCCCCCATGCGCGTGATCCGAAGAATCGGCGATTGGCTGGATGCGCGGCTCCAGTTGGGCACGCCGATCCGTGAAACGATGGATCACCCGATTCCGCGCGAAACTGCGAGCTGGTTTTACGTGTTCGGCAGCGCGGCGATGACGGCTTTCGCGCTGCAAGCCGTAACGGGAATTTTGTTGGCGCTGATTTACAACCCTTCGGCTTCAGAAGCCTGGAATAGTTTGCAGATCTTGAATCAGCAGGTCACCCTGGGATGGTTCATTCGTGCACTGCACGGCTGGGGCTCCAATTTCATGCTGGCCATAGTGCTCATCCACATGGTGCAGGTGTTTCTCTTTGGAGCTTACAAATTTCCCAGAGAACTAACCTGGA
>JAUZEU010000648.1 GCA_030838885.1 Bryobacterales bacterium
ATTCGGGGAGCGGTGTCCCCCGATCACATCCACATTCTGGTAGCGGCTCCGCCGCATCTGGCGCCATCAAAGATTGTGCAGTACATCAAGAGTCGCTCGTCACGACGTCTGCAGGAAGAATTTCCTGTCCTGAGGAAGCGGTACGGGGGGCAACACCTGTGGGCGCGCGGGTATTTCTGTGCGACGCTGGGCGCGGTCGACGAGAAGACGATCATGGCCTATATCGAAAATCAAAAGTGGGACGAAGACGATCAGGGATTCAAGATCACAGCGCCCACCGAGCCTTGAGCCGGCTCTCAGCCGGGCACCCTTCAGACGGCTTCAGCCGTACCCCCCGACTTTCAGTCGTTCTCTAACCTACCAGCTTTAGCCGGTAGTCGTTTAGTCGTGTATCAGCCATGCCGAAGCAGGTCACCAGGGAGATATGGATTTTGGTTAACGGAGGGGGCGGCTGGGAATAACCGATTCACATCCACTTCGAAGGAGGCCAGATTGTTGCCCGTAACGGAAGCGCCAGCAATGTGCCAGCCTGGGAAAAGCGCCGGAAAGATGTCTACCGGCTTCGTCCGAGCGGCTCTGTAACGCTGACCATGCAATTCGGCATAGAATTTGTTCGATTCGAATATTTTCAGGCGGTCAAAGAACCTAGCTCAATCTTATCGCTCACCTCTTCGACCATCTGACGGCGATTCGGCCTGCGTGGTTCCGCTGGGATGTGGCAGCAAAGCTTACTATAAATACTTACACATGGATGACGCTTCCTGACGGCGTATTCCTGGCTGAGCAAGCAGAATTGACGCAGGAGAGTACTTAGTGCTGATTCGGGGTAATGCGCAGGAAACGTCGCCGGGAGATATCTTGGGGACGTGGCAGGTGACGAGAGAACTCAAAGATGGCACTCAGGATGTGTCCACTCTGAATCTCAAGCAGAGCGGTCTCGATGTTACTGGTACATACAGCAGTTCGATTGGTAATGCCACGATCGGGAATGGAAAGCTGGCTGAGGCGTCGCTGACATTCTCCATGAGTCTTGTAGGCCGGCAGTTGGAAGTTACCGGTAAAAGTCTGACCAATAACAAGATGGAACTGACCAGCGCCGCACGAAGCATGAGTCAGACGTTTCGCGCCGTTGCAGAGTGGCCACCCGATCAAAGGGCCGGTGGGCAACCATTGAGTCTCCTTCCTTTCTTGCCGGCGCCTATGACAAGAGCTCCTCTTACGGCGGGAAAGAAGTTCGATATCTATGTCCATCAGACTTTCAGCCCCTCGGCTCTGATTCTGCCTGCGTTCGGGGCAGGTCTCTCGATGTTGAACCCACCCAGCCAGTATCCGCGTGAGTGGAAAGATGGCGCGCAAGCCTTCGGAAGGGAATATGGGAACAGAGTCGCAACGGCGAGTGCGCGGGACACGGCCAGCATGTTGGCCACCGTCATCCTGCATGAAGATCCGCGATACATGCGTTCAGGCAGCACGAACATGTTGTACCGGTCCTTTCACGCTTTGTCTTATACGGTCCTGGACAGAACGGATTCGGGCAGAAGGACGATCGCTGTCTCTAACTTCGCCGGTGCGGCGGCCGGTGGTCTGGTCGCGATAGGCTATCTTCCCAACGGATACAATGATGCCACCCATGCCGGCCAAAGGATGGCGGCGCAATTCGCGGTCGTGGCCATTCACAACCTCGCAGCTGAATTCCAGCCACAATGGGGATCGATAGTCAGGAAGTTGCGCATACCTAAACCTCTTCCGGAGTGGTGGGTCCCGCAGCACCGGTAATGCAATCGGAGAAGAAAGGGGAACTATTCATGACGCCTTTGTTTTTCTCCACAGATTGCCACCAGCAAATATGGAGGGAGTTCTGGCGCGCCAACCTGAATACCTTTTTTCAGATGGCTCTTCTGTTAACGGCTGACCCGCAGGAAGCCGAGGCAAATCTGACAAGCGTCATCGAGGCCGCTGATATGTCGCAGCAGCCCGGCGAAGATGCATTAACAACCCTGCAAACGGAGGTCGCCCGGTACGGCATCGAGAGGGCTGGAGCCATTTGGCCGGCTGGAACCGCGGAAGCTCGTTCCATGCTTCAGGCGGACTTGTGGCCAGTTCTGCAGGTCGAGCGCTACCGCGTTTCTGTTTCGTCCTGCGGATCATATTTGGATATGCAACATCCACATGTGCCGGGATGCTTGGTATCAACGAAGGTAAAGTCAAGCTGTGGCTTCGAACAGCGGTTGTTCAACTGCACAGCGCGCAGTGTTCTAAGCTCTAAACGCGAAATGGCTGCTTCGCCGGGCTCTTGCTACTGCTTTACGCCAAAAGCTGGGGAAACTTTTTTCAGTCACAGACTTCACAATAATATTTTTGGCGTTAAGCGATTGAAAAAAACGGGAACCAGTAAACTGAACCCCTGTTTTCCAAAACGCGTCCTGCATAATTGGGGCGTATGAGAATGCAATTACGCATTAATGCGCGCACCGCCGCAATCGAAGTGGCCGAACGCCATAGCTTTCTGATAAACACCCTGCTGTTGAACCGCGTAGAGCGCACTGAACTGTTGCGCACCAGGCACCGTCGCCAGGAATTGCAGGATAAGAATAGCGATTCTGCAGAACGAACCTAAATTTCCCAATGTTTTTGATGTTTTCCCTTCGGCGGAACCCAGATTCAACCCTCTATAGGCCGCAGCAATAACCGACCGGCAACCAAAACGCCGCAGTCATGCTTTTTGACAACCGAATATCCTGTTTACCAGCGAATCTTCGCCGGGAAGAACTCCGTCATCAGAGTCTCGTAATAGGGCCGCAGTTCACTCAGCTGCGGCCGCGAGTCGCTCTTTGAGTACAGGTCGTAAGGATTAAACTTGCGCACCCACTCCAGCATCTCGCGATCATGGTCATCCAGCAGGTGACCGTAAGCGCTCTCACGATGCACCGGATAGCACGAGTGGTAACGAATCATATACTGCGCCGGCTCGGGCAGATAATCCTTCGTCACGCGATACAGATACTCGTCATGCCCCCATGAAAGGTGCACGTTGCGCAACCCGCACCCGCGCTCATAAATACCGTCTTCCGTCTGCAGTTCCGGCCGCAGCCTGTCCGGGTTGCCCGCAAAAAACTCCGGATACACAATCCTGTCCGACCACGCGCAACCCACCGGAAACGTGTCCCCCACTACGGCCCACTGCGGCTCATCGTAGAAACACAACATCTTCCCCAGATCGTGGATGAACCCCGTCAGCACCATCCACCGCGGATGCCCGTCCCGGCGAATCGCTTCAGCCGTCTGCAAATTATGCTCGATCTGCGACAGGGACGTATCCGGATCGCTGTCATCGACGAGCGTATCCAGTTTCTCCATCGCTTCCCAGATACCCAGTTCGCCGCGATTCAAACCACCGAACGCGCGCTCCCTCGCCAGCACGGAATCGAGCGTCTGGCCCTCATGATTCTGGCGATAGAATTCGCGTACTACCGGCGGCGTCTTATCGTCGTACTGGCGGAAGTCTTCCTGCTTCCTGTTCGGATCATAGCGGTCCCGAACAGCATCATCCCATTGGTCAAGCGATTCAAGCGGCGCGGCGTGCATCTTTTAATTCTCTCAAATCCGGATTGGCTATCCCGGCGGTATATCGCCCAGATCCTCGGCCCGGTTCTCGAACCGCGTCTGCGCATGTAGAAACACCAGCTCCACCGTGCCGATCGGGCCATTACGCTGCTTCGCCAGAATCAACTCCGCCAGCCCGCGCAGATCCTCGCGGTCGCGCTTATAAACCTCTTCGCGGAAGATAAATCCCACCAGATCCGCATCCTGCTCGATTGACCCGGATTCACGAAGATCGCTCAACTGCGGACGATGATCGCCCACGCGCGTCTCCGTCGCGCGGCTCAGCTGCGAAAGCACGAGAAACGGACAATCCAGTTCCTTCGACATCAGCTTCAGACCGCGCGAAATCTGACTGACCTCTTGGTTGCGGTTCTCCACCCGCCCCTTCGAACTCATCAGCTGCAGATAGTCGACCACCACCAGCCCCAGTTTCTGACCCGATTGGTGCAGCTTCCGCAGCTTCGCATGCATATCCATCAAATGCACGCCCGCTGTATCGTCGATATAGATTGGCGCCTCCACCATCTGGTTCGCCGCCTGCCGCAGCTTCTGCCGCTCCCCTTCGTTCAGGTAGCCCGTCCGAAAGCGCTGCGAATCCACCCGGGCCGCCGCGCACAACATACGAGTCAGCAGCGACTCCTGCGACATTTCAAGCGAGAAGATCGCCACAGGCTGGAACAACCGTGTAGCGACATGCCATGCGATGTTCAGCGCGAACGCAGTTTTGCCCATCGAAGGGCGCGCGGCCAGAATGATCAGCTCGCCGCCATGCATCCCACCAGTCATTTCGTCCAGCTTCGTGAAGCCGCTGCTGATGCCCTTCACACGCTTGCTCGGATCGAGGAACGCGTTCAGCCCGCCCGCATAATTCTGGATCACCTCCAGCGGCGTCGCAAGGCCCTTCTCGGTGCGCGCCTCGCCCAGCCGGAGCAGCGTCTCCCCCGCGCCCGCCAGAATTGCCGAGGGGTCTTCCTCCCCCAGCAGCGCACGGTTCATCAGATGCTGCGAAGCCACCGCGATCCGCCGCAGCGTCGCCTTGTCCCGCACAATCCGCGTGTAGCTGTCCAGATTCGAAATGGCCGGCAGCCCGTCGTCCAGCGACACCAGATAGCTCAGCCCGTCAACCGACTCCAGTTCATTGAACCGCAGCAACTCGTTCGCCAGCGTGACGCGGTCGATCTTCTCGCCCCGCTCATGCAGTTCAGTCATCCGCCGGAAGATTCGCCGGTGCTTCTCCAGCGCAAAATCGTCCTGCATGATGGTGCCCGCGATCTCGATGAAACGGGCGTCATCCAGCAGCACTGAACCGAGGATGAACCTTTCGGCATCAATGTTGGCGGGAAGGCCTTTTTCAAGGGCCGCGTTATCCATAGCGGATCGGGAGGCTGACATACGGGGGGCGACCTTTAACGTTAGCGGCGTGTGCCTGTTGATATCAACAGAGGAAAACAGAAAGATGCCGGAGCGTATGCAGACACGGCGTTTCGGACGCGAAATCCACAGCCGGATCGAAAGAAATCCACAGCGACATTTTAACTTAGAAATGTTTGGCCCGGCTTCAGATTCACACCCGAAAGACGGCGCTCGCGCGACTCCTTCATCAAAAGACGCAGCAACTCAACGGCGGCGCCGACGCTAAGTCCTTCAGCACGAATATTGGAGATGCAATTGCGCTCCGCATCGGTCTTCCCCTGTCGCGGTCCCCATGTCAGATAAACGCCCAGGCTATCAGGCGAGCTGAGACCAGGACGTTCGCCGATCAGCACGACTACCAGTGAAGCGCCCAGTATCGAGCCAATCTCATCCCCTATGGCCACCCTGCCTTGTTCCACTACCGTCACAGGGGCTTGCGAGGTCTCCCGGACAGCGGCAATCAGACCCGGCGCGTGACGATGGACGGCCAGCGCTGACAGCCCGTCGGCGATCACGAACGCCACCTCGTACTCGCCCCTGTGAGCCTCTACTAACGCCCTCGACTCATCGCTTAGCTGTCGTCCCAGATCCGGGCGCCGCAGATACTCCGCCCGATCCCGCGCCGCACTCTTCAATACGATGCCGCCACCCAACTCGCGAACCAACGCACCCGAATCCAGCGGATAGTGGACCGCATCCCGCGCCCGCGCATGGGCCAGCTGGAAGTCCAGCATCTCCCGCGCCGTCGTATGTCTCACAAGGCGTGTCTCATGCCGTCAGCAGCTGTCCGTTGCTCTGCTGTAGCCACGCCTCGAACTCGGGAGCCGGTCGCATCCCGAGCAGCGCCCGCACATACAGCGCGTCCTGAAAAGAAGTGCTCTGATAATTCAGCATCACGTCGTCCCCTCCCGGTACGCCCATGATGTAGTTCACGCCCGCATTACCCAGCAGCGTCAGCAGGGCATCCATGTCGTCCTGATCCGCTTCCGCATGGTTGGTATAGCAAACATCGCAGCCCATCGGAAGCCCCAGCAGCTTGCCACAGAAGTGGTCTTCCAAACCGGCGCGGATGATCTGCTTGCCATCGTAAAGATACTCAGGCCCGATAAAGCCGACCACTGTATTCACCAGCATCGGCCGGTAGCGCCGCGCGACACCATAAGCCCGGGCCTCGCAAGTCTGCTGATCCATGCCGTGATGCGCGTTTGCCGACAGCGCGCTGCCCTGGCCTGTCTCGAAGTACATCACGTTCTCGCCACGCTTCAGTTCCACTGCCATCTGATGCGCCTCATCAAGAAGCGCGAGGTTGACTCCGAAAGACGTGTTCGCCGCTTCCGTACCCGCGATTGACTGGAACACAAGATCCACCGGAGCATCCCGACGCATCGCCTCCACCAGCATCGTAACGTGCGCGAGCACGCAACTCTGAATCGGAATCCGATACCTCAGCCGAATCTGATCAATCAGCCGGAGCAGTCGGATCGTGCTCTCGACACTGTCCGTAGCCGGATTGATGCCGATCACCGCATCGCCGCTCTCCAGGCGTAGCCCCTCGAGGATGCTCGCCGCGATACCAGCCGGATCGTCCGTTGGATGATTCGGCTGCAGGCGTGTCGAGAGCGTGCCCGCTAACCCGACCGTCGTCCGGAATCGCGTGACCACGCGGATCTTCGCCGAGACTGCGATCAGGTCCTGCAATCGCATCAGCTTGGAGACTGCCGCAGCCATCTCAGGCATGATCCCAGGCGCCAGCCTCGCGAGCATCTCGCCGGTGGCCTCATCCGTCAGCAGCCAGTCGCGGAACTCGCCCACAGTCAGATGTGAGATCGCCTCGAATGCCCCCTGATCATGACTGTCGACAATCAGCCTGGTGACTTCGTCCGACTTATACGGAATCAGCAACTCTTCCCGAAAGACTTTCAAAGGAAGGTCGGCCAATGCCATCCGGGCGGCCACTCGCTTCTCCGCGGTGCGCGCCGAAATGCCTGCAAGATCGTCGCCTGATCGCGCCGAACTCGCCTTCGCAAGCAGCGTTTTCAGGTCGTCGAAGCTGTGTACAACGCCGCCAATGGTATGTCTGTACGTTCCTGGATTTTAACCAAACGATGGCTTCAGTAAATCTGAAGTGTGATTTTGATACTTCTAATAGGGTGAAT
>JAUZEU010000663.1 GCA_030838885.1 Bryobacterales bacterium
GCAGATTCGTTCCTGCACACGTCTGCAGCTTCGAGTTCGCCATGGCGGACCGCATCACCGCAGTGACTTCCGGCGTCGTATTCCCGCGCAGTGCCAGACAAGCGGTATTCCGCTGCGTGGCATTCAGACTGTTGTCGGTGAACGTCTCAAAGTCACCGGCAAACACCCGTAATGCAATCACCAATAAGATTGCAAGGTTCATGACAGATCCTTTAAGGCGCTGCCGGCCGGCGAGTGGGGATTTAGTTCCAGAGCCTTCCTGAGCATCTTCCGCGCTTCATCCTTCTTCCCAAGCGCACTATCTATCAGCCCGGCATGGTAGTAGAACGCAGGCTCCGGAGTCTTGAACTGCATCGCTTTCTTCATTGCCTCCTCCGCCTCCGCATACTGCTTGTTCTTGTATAAAGCCCATGCCAGCGCATCGTAAGTGTAGATATCGCCCCGCACTTCCAGTTCGTTCTTCGCCAGTTCCAATGACCGATCGAGATTCCAGTCATGATCCGCATAGATCAGCGCGATGTTGCGATTCGCCTTCTCCTTCGCAGCCTGCCCCACCTGGTCGATCACCAAAATGAGTTCCTTCTGGCGGGCTGCCGACTTAGCGTCTCCGGACTCAGTGTAGTAGTCATACAAAGCGGCCGAGTAGTCGGGAAGCGGAGTGGCGGCCTGGGCCCGGTGCATGTACAGGATCGCGTTTTTCCAGTCGCGTTGCGCAGCAGCTGCCTGAGCCAAACCTGCCAGCGCTGTATGGTAATTCGGGAACCGCCGCAGTGCCGCCTGGAACGCCTCCGCCGCTTCCTTCACCTTGCCCGTCTTGAGATAGGTCCTGCCCAGTTCAACTTCGCACCAGGCGGTATTCTCCGCTATCGGACTACCAGCACTGATCGCCATCTTCATAATCTTCACGGCGTTCTCAACATCGCCGTAGATAAACCGGAAGTAAGCGGCGCGGTTGTAACTTGATAAGTCAGGTCGCAGCGAAACCATCTTCTGGTAAGAGTCCGCCGCATTGTCATAATCACCCAACTCGGTGAGAGCATCGCCCAGCGTGCCCCAGTTCCAGGAATCGTTCGGGGCCCAGTCCGTCAGCTTACGCGAGTAGTCGGCGGCGGCTTTGAAGTCATGGCGCTCCAGCGCAATCTCGGTGCGCAGCCGCGCGGCTTCGTAGTTCTTCGAATCGGCTCCCAGCACGCTGTTCAGTATTTGTAAGGCGCGCTCCAGGTAGCTGTAGTCCATCGACTCGCGGACCTTCTGTATATACGCGCCCGCCAGCAAATTCTGGTAGTGCAGCACTTCCGGCTGCACTTTTACGAGCGTCTCATACATCGAGATATGCTCATCCGTCTTGAGATCGGACGTGGATTCGGTGAGAATCCGATCCTGATAAGCCTGCGCCAGGCGATCCGATGCCCCGGTCATCTGCGCATAGGTGTGAACTGTCAGAAGAAACAAAAGCGTGTATCTCATAATTGACCTCGAACTTACTGATGTGAACCAAACAACGGGGCTGCCGCCGTTCAACATCGAATAACAACAGCCCCGAAGGAGGTCCTTCGACTACTGGCCCGTGGCCATTCCCCTGCCGTTGGTGCCGTCAATCTGGCTGTGTTTGTAGCCGGCGTGGGGCGCCGCGTGGAACGGGAACCGGTTCAAAAGGGGAACATCGTTGGAGTTGACGCCGTCACCCAGCTGAGTGTTGGGAGCGTTGCCAAACCCCGGTACGAGCACGCCTGCCAGAGCGCGGAATCCAATATCGACAACATCGTCGATCGGACGGCGTCCACCGAACGGCCACCCGGCATTGTCGCCCCCCAGAGGTCCCAGGCGATTTTGGCTCGCAACCGGCGTCGGCGCTATTGTCAGATCGATACGCGTGATATCCGGCACGAAGACGCCCAGCAGATCGTTCCGCGGAGCCGGCGGAACCTTCAGGCCGAACACCCCGTTCAGTACGCCGCTGGCAAAGAACGGATCGCCGATAAACTTCGCGAACTGCTGGTCGTTCGCCGGATCGCTGCGGTTCCAGTAATCCTTCATCGGCAGTGGAATCAGGGCCTCCACCGTGAGCGGGTTGCCGACACGGTCCACCTGAACATAGCTGCCGTAGTTGATGGGATCGTGCGGGCTCGGGCGAACAGTGACAATCTGGCGATGAGTGGACGCCCACACGCCGACTTTCGCGTTCGCATTTTTCGGGTCGACAGGAACCGAATGATCGGCGGTCAGCATTCCGATTGGCACTTCCACCGCGATCAGGCTGATGTTATAGCCGGCGAAGCCGTCCACCGCTGCAGGAGCTGCGGCGCCGCCTGTGTTGGTATCGGCCGCTCCCGTAAGAATCGGAGCTGGCGCGCGGAAGTTCAGAGTATCGAAAGTGGCGCCGCTGTCGAAGTAAAATGCATCATCGCGGGGTCCCGCGAAAACGCGCATACCGTTGGCGAGAGTGAAGACCGAAGGCTGACCGAAAGTCGCTTCATAGTTTGGCGTCGATTTCGGACCCAGATTCGGCGGCGCTACGGACAGCGGGTGGCCATTCGCATCCTTATTGATGTAAGTGGAGTGTCCGGTCTTCAGGTTGCGGATGACGATCGAATAGGTCTGGTACAGAAAGATCCCAGGATCGTCAATACCCTTTAAATGTCCGAAATAAGACACGAAGGTCGGGTTCGGGCGTAACAGTGTCTGGAACAAAAAGTCGATCTGCAGGTCTGGATGTCCATCCAGACGACGCGCGTTGTTGACGTTGAAACGGTACAGGACGCTGTCCGAAAACTTGTAGTAACTCGGTCCGTTATCGGGGTTCTGAAATCCCTGTACGCTCATGCTCATGACCACGCGATCGGAACGGCCTGCTTCGTAACTGCGGAAGACATAAAGGTCGTTGAGATTCGCGGTCTGGTCCTCGAGCAGAAGCGGGCCGTTGCGGTGACTGGCGGCGAATGAGGAAGCGCACGCAATAGCTGCGAGCGCGACAACACGCCGTGCGTTAGGGAACATAGGCTCTTTCTCCTTGGTTATTGGAAGCTCGGAGGCTGAACTGCCGCCTTCAGCAGGAGTTACGCAAGGTGCGGTGAATCGGATTTAAGAAGGGCAAATCGGACACCGGGTCACGAGAAACACTTCATACATCCGGAGAGCGCGTCCCTCCGTATATTCTGGTGTTACGATTTCGACAATCGTGATACGTGAAAGGCTATGAAAACGTCGTGCATCATCTCTCTGCTTTTGTGGTGTGCCAGCGGCAGTCTTGCCGCGCAGGCTCTTGCGCTTGCAGGGCACATAGCGGATCCGCAAGGCAGGGCAGTGGCGGGCGCGGCGGTTCACCTTCGCAGTATGGCGCTCGCCGAGATTGGCGTGGCCAGGTCTGATGCAGAGGGACGCTTTCAGTTCAAAGGCATTCCAGCGGGCATTTATAAGGTGTCTGCCGAGGCGCCGGGCTTCGTGTCCGTATCTCGGGATCTGAACTTTCCGGCGGTCGAAAGCAGCGCCGACCTTCAGTTCAGCGAAGTCTCCGCTCAAACTCAAAGCGTGGTGATTACAGCGCACACTCTGGAACCAGGCGTTGACTTACGCAACTCCGAAGTGTTCAATCGTACGCTGTTCACCCGTGATGATCAGGTGCTGCAGCAACTCAACGCCGGAATTAACGCGGGGCAGCACGAAGGCGGGGGCAAGTCTTTGGAAATTCGCCGGTTTGGATTCAACCTCGATCATGGCGGCGTGAACGGCGGACTCAAGGTGCTTGTCGATGACGTGCAGCAGAACCAGGGCACCCAGGGTCACGGGCAGGGATATCTGGGCGCGCTGAAATCGCTCAGCCCGGAGCTCATTCAGGAAGTCAGTATCATCAATGGCCCGTTCAGCCCGGAATACGGCGATTTCAGCGGCCTGGGTGTGGTGCACATCCGTCAGCGAGAGTCGCTTCCGGACCAGTTCACGGCGCGCCTGCAAGGGGGTAACTACGACACGGGCAGAGGCTTTCTCGCATTCAGCCCCGACGTGGCCAAACTGGATTCCTACATCGCCTATGACGGTTCTTACACGGACGGTCCCTTCCAAAGCCCGGGCCGTTACCGCCGCGATAACATCAATGGGGATTACACAAGAACTCTGAGTGCAAATCAGAAACTCGGTTTACGTTTTATCTATGGCCGTAACAACTTTCACTCGTCCGGGCAACTGCCTCTTGACCTGGTGAGTTCCGGCCAGCTGGATCGTTTCGGCTACCTGGACCCTTCCGAAGGCGGTAATGTCCAGCTCGGCACCCTCTCCGCCTATTACAGCCGCGTGTTTGCAAATGGCGATACCTTCCGCGCCGACGGCTTTCTCGGGCGATCGCTGTTCGATCTTTACTCCAACTTCACTTACTACCTGAATGACACGGTAAACGGGGATGCCTTTCAGCAGCACGACTCCCGCCTGCAGCAGGGCAGCAACGCGCAATATATGCACCCGCACCATTTCGGAGCCATCATCGCCAATTTCAGCGCAGGCGCGAATTTCCATGACAACCAGATCAACGTGGGACTGTACCCGCGTGACGGCCGCACGCCCACCGGGGTCAGCACCCGAGCGCACGCGCACGTCACTAATGAAGCGGGCTATGCGCAGGAGAGCCTGAGTCTGTTCAACGGTCGCTTGCTGGTGGGTGGCGGGCTGCGGTTCGATGTCTTCCGCTACGGAGTAGTCGATCAGGTAATTGCCGCTGAAAGCGGTGTGCAATGGGCGAATCGCTGGCAGGGCAAAGGCAACGTCGCGTTCACGCCCTGGAAGTCTCTGCCGCTTACACTTCATCTGAACTACGGCCGCGGCATCAATAGTGTGGATGCCCGCGGGGTTGTGCAAATGCCCGCTCAGCCGCGCCTCGCCACCACCGACTTTTATCAGGCGGGCACGTCATCGAACTTCGGCCGCCTCGCACTGAGCACCGACATATTTCTGATCGACCATTCCAACT
>JAUZEU010000707.1 GCA_030838885.1 Bryobacterales bacterium
GACTCCGAAAACGGCAAAGACCGCTTCTGGATGAGCAGCCCCGCCGGTGTCTTCGCGGCTGATCGGAAGGAACTGGATGACGTTGCGGAAGGGCGCGCCGGGCCCATCGCAGTGGTCCCCTATGGAACAGACAGCGGCATGATCTCCAGCCAGATGAACGGCGGAGTGCAGCCTTCCGGATGCCGCACCCGTTCCGGCCAGTTCTGGTTCCCCAGTGTGAAAGGCGCCGTGCGAATCGATCCGCTGCAGTTGCGCGTCGGGCCTGTTCTGCCCGTGCTGGTCGAGTCGGTAATGGCCGATGATCGACCTGTGCCTATCTCCGGCAGCATCTCGATTCCGCCCGGGCGCGGGAAGCTCGAAATCGATTACACGACGCCCGATCTGCTGTCGCCTGACCGCGTGACTTTTCGATACCTTCTGGAAGGGTTTGACGAATCCTGGACACCGTCGCCCAGGGGTCGCGCGGCTTACTACACGAACCTTCCGCCCGGCCACTACCGCTTCCATGTGGTAGCGAGGGACGGTGCCCGCCCCGATCGCACGTCAGAAGCAATTCTGCCTATTGTTTGGGAGCCCTTCTTTTACCAGACCGCATGGTTTTACGCGTTGCTCGTCCTTGTGGCCGTCCTCTGTATATGGGCCGCATTCCATTTCTATGCACGCCAGACAAAGGCGCGCTATGCGCTGGTCCTCGCTGAGCGCACGCGGCTGGCGCGCGAGATGCATGATACCGTCATTCAGGGTTGCGTCGGGGTCTCTACATTGCTGGAAGCCGCCCGCAGTATGCCACCCACCGCACAGACCAGAATCACTGCCCTCATGGAGCGTGCCGCGGCTCAGATTCGGCTCACCGTGAACGAAGCCCGCGAAGCTGTTTGGGATTTGCGGCATTCGGAATCAGTCCAGAACGAGCCCCCGGCTGATGTGGTCGGAAATCTGAAGAGCTTTGCCGACCAGGTGGAAGCTGCCGAGGGCATCCCCGTCCGCGCGGAGATCGAGGGTAACCCGGCATCGCTGGGCAACACTGCCGACCGCAACCTGCTTCTGGTTGCCCGCGAGGCGATCCGTAACGCCGTCACGCACGCGCATCCTGCCAGCATCAACGTGAAACTGCGCTTCGATCCGAAAGAGGTCAGGCTTGAAGTAGCAGACGATGGGGATGGCTTCAACGTAGAGGGTACCCGCGACAACGGCCACTATGGAATCATTGGTATGCGTGAGCGCGTGGAGCAATCCGGTGGCGCGTTCGGCGTCACCAGCAGTCCTGGAAGCGGCACGCACGTAACCGCCCGAATTCCTTTGAGGAACAAACATGGCTAAAGTCTCTCCAATCCGCGTGATGCTGGCGGACGATCATCCGGTAGTCTGCCTCGGTCTTGCGACCATGATCGACTCGCAGCCGGATATGACTGTTGTGGCACAGGCGACTGACGGACGTGAAGCCGTCGATTTGTTCATGAAGCATGTGCCGGACGTGACGCTGATCGATTTGCGTATGCCGGAATTAAGCGGGCTCGACGCAATCAAGTCGATTCGCACGAAATACCCGGATGCCTGTTTCATCGTGCTCACCACGTATCAGGGCGATGAAGACATCCATCGCGCGCTGGCCGCAGGGGCGCAGGGTTATCTGCTGAAAGGCATGCCGCATGGCGAGTTGCTGGACGCTATCCGGCGCGTACAGTCTGGCGGCCGTTATTTGCCGGGAGCGGTTCGCGAAAGCCTGGCCAACCGTCCGCCTGGCCCGGAGTTAAGCCCTCGTGAACTGCAGATTCTGGAGTTGATCGTGAAGGGCATGAGCAACAAGCAGATCGGCGACCGCCTGGGTATTACGGAGGGCACGGTGAAGTGGCATGTCAATTCGATTCTGGGCCGCCTGAATGTGAGTGACCGCACGCAGGCCGCCGTGGCCGCGCTCAATCGCGGCATCGTTCAGCTCTAGCCGTTGAACTCTGATACAAAGGTGAGCAGTGAACCGACGAACTTTTCTCGCAAGCTCTGCAGCCATGGCTCTCCAGCACGCGGATGCCGCCCCGGCGTCCATCCCGATCATCGACTGCCACATCCACCTGTTCGATACGACGCGACCACAGGGCGTGCCGTGGCCGTCGAAAACGGATACCGTACTTTATAAGCCGGCTTCGATGGATCGGTACCGGAAGATTGTTGCGGGCCTGGGGGTTGTCGGGGCAATCGAAGTGGAGGCCAGCCCGTGGTTCGACGACAACCAGTGGGTGCTCGATATCGCGGCGAAAGACAAGATGATCGTCGGGCACGTGGGTGATCTGGAGCCGGACAAGCCGGAGTTCCGTAAGCAACTGGACCAGTTTCATAAGAACCCTCTGTTTCGCGGGATACGCTACGGCAACATCTGGGATCGGGATCTTTCGACGGCCATCGATAAGCCTGAATTCATTGCTGGTCTGAAGGCGCTGGCTGATGCGGATCTGGTGATGGACTCTGCAAATCCCGATCCGAAGCTGATTGCGGCGCTGTTACGGTTGTCGGATAAAGTGCCGAATCTGCGCATTGTGATTGATCACCTGCCTCGTTTGGAGAAGCCCACCGATGCTGCTGCGCTGAAGGCTTATCAGGGGAATCTGCATGAACTGGGCAGGCGCAGGCAGGTTTTCGCGAAGGTCTCCGGTGTCGCAAAAAAGGTGAATGGGAAGGTGCCGGAAGATATCGCGCCTTACAAAGCAACTATCGATGAAATGTGGGATGTGTTCGGCGAAGACCGACTCATCTATGGCAGCGACTGGCCGAACAGCGATCTCTGGGCAGAGTATCCGGTGGAGCTGAGGATTGTCCGGGCGTACTTCGCTACTAAGGGGCAGGCGGCGTCAGAGAAGTACTTCTGGAAGAACTCTCTCGCGGCGTATAAGTGGGTCCACCGGTCGCCCGACCAGCCCAGGGCTTAGTTACAAGCCGAAGGGCCAGACCTGCTGGACCGTCTTGCCGAGTATCCACGCACGATCATCCGGATTGAAAAAACCGAGGTGATCGCGGAAGAGTTCCACGGCTTGTGGGTAGCTGACCTGCTTGAGGGAGATCGGCCAGTCAGTTCCCCACATGAGGCGGCGGGCTCCGAATTTGTCATACAGCCGCTTTACCTGCGTTTGCGCATCGGCGAACGGATACGGCTGTTTGGAGAGTGACCACATGTGCGAGATCTTGACGTAGACCTTCGGGTATCGTGCGAGCGCCAGCAGAAGATCGAGCTTCTCCGGCTGATTGAGCGGCGAGTCGGCCATGTGGTCGATGACGACGGTCAAGTCCGGATTCTGCTCGATCAGAGGTACGATTTCAGGCAGGCGCGTCACAGGCGCGAGCACCGTCATCGGCACCTTTAGTTGCGCGCACCGCTTCCAGAGTGGCGGCATGAGCAGGCCATGGATCCAATCGCCATCCGCATTGCCGGAGGGGCTGAGGCGCACGCCGCGAAAATCCTGTTCTTCGGTGAGTTTGCTGAGATGATCCGGGGCCGCTGGATCTTCAGGGTTCACGCGGCAAACACCTTTGAACTGCTGCGGGTAGCGCTTCAGCACGTCCGCCAGGTAGCTGTTGTCCCAGCGGTAATGAATTACCTGGATAATCACGGTGCGGGAGACGCCGTTCGCTTTCATCAGGTCCAGCAGCATCTCGGCCGAGGCATCCTCTGCGGGAGGGTGCGCCTCTTTGGCAAACGGGAAGGCCGGATCGTGCTTCCAGACGTGGACATGGGAGTCGATGATAAGCGGCTTTGCAGTTTGCGCGAGAAGGCCCGCGGCGAAAGGCGTAGCGAGGAAGGTGCGTCGATTCAGCATGGAGTCCTCACTTCAGACCCAGCGCAGTGGCCGGGTTGGTTTTCGACATCAGGTCGATATCTTTCTGAGGGATGCCTTCCTTCAGCAGGCCCGCAAAGAAGGCGGCCAGGCCATCGGGATGCAGCGGATTTCCGACCTGACCCATATCGCTCGAAAGAATACAGGATTTTGCGCCGACCTCGCGAATAGCGTTTACGTAGTCGCGCATCTCGAACTCTTTACCTTTGCCGATCACGCCGTTGTACACGAATTCTATGTACGCGCCAGCTGCTGCGGCTTCCTTCATTTGCGGGATGGTCATGCCGACGGGAGCGAGCATGCCGTGCGTCACGACGATATGCTCCACGCCCTGGCGGCGGGCTTCGCGGATGATCATGAGCCCCTCCGTTGCGGAGGAATGTCCGGTCTCCAGCATCAGATGGTGCTTTGCGGCGAGAGCGATCACCTGCTTGGTTTCCGGCAGCAGTTCACCGTTGCGCGAAACCGGCACCCAGGGCCGGCTTTCCCTGGAGAATTTTACCTGGTTCTCGGCATCGAAGGTCGGCAGCCAGACTACCCGGCCATAGCCGCCCTTCACCAGGACCATGCGTTCGATGGCTGCCGGATTCACACCGCCCACGGATCGGTTGAGGTCCACTCCGCCGAAGGCCTCGATCCCGGGCACCTCTTTACGCACGATGTATGCCAGCGAAGCGGTCGGTTCGTAGTGGTTCTTCAGCACCAGCCCGCGCATGCCGCGTGCCTTCGCAAGCTTCGCCAGGTCGATGGCGTCAATAGATCGCGGGACGCTGTCAGGGCCGCTGTGGGCGTGGATGTCGATCACGCCATTCAATTGGGCAAAGGCGCTGAGGGCCGCGAACAGCAACACAGTGAACTTCATAACACCCAAATCTCCTCGACTTCTCTGCCCCGGCACGCGTAGATTCTGTCATACAGGTTCACAGTGGGGTCGCAGTGCGGTGCGATGAAAGCAATGCGGTCGCCCAATTTCGGCCTGTTGCTGTCGACGTATCCGAACTCGTCTCCGCCCCAGCGGTAGCTCGCGCCAGGCAGATCCAGCGGGTCCGGCCCGAACGCGCGGTCCGTGGCAAACGCCTTGAAGCCCGCATCCACGGTCACAAAATCCGGGTGGTTGGCGCTGACCACTGTAGCTATTACCGTCATAGACAGTTTGAAATCCACGCCCAGCTTCTGGTAGGCAAGATCCATCAGAGGATACGAACCGGCCTGGAGTTCCGTTATTTCCGGGATGGTGAGATCGATGTCCCAGGCGCCTGTGCTTCCGCCTGAAACAATGTCGGTGTGCAGTCCATGTGACGCCATCGCGTCCCGGGCTTCCGCCGCAAGCTGGAAGGCTTGTCTTTCTGTATCCATCCCGTGGGAGCCGCTCACCGAATAAGCCTGCACGCCGCGGAGCCAGAGATGGCTGGCCTGATCAATGGCGAGTGCGATGTCGGTGGCCTGCTCGATTGAAGCCGCGCCGGTGCGGTGATCGCCCACGTCCAGATCCACCAGCAACGGCACCTGCACATTGGCGGCGCAGGCGGCTTCCTGATACCAGCGGACCTGCTTCACGTGGTCGACTACAGCCATGGCACCCGTACTCACGATGCGGGCGATCTTCAGCGGATCGGCTACAGGGGAGGTCAGCAGCAGACCTTCGATGCCGGCTTTCGCCATCATCTCAGCCTCGCTCACAGTTGCCACGCACACGCCACAAGCACCGGCCGCAATCTGGCGTTTCGCGATCTCCACGCACTTATGCGCCTTCGCATGGGGGCGCAGTTTCTTGCCTGCTGCGGCTGCTTCGCGTGCGGCCCGCGCGATATTCTCCTCGAAGGCGTCCAAGTCGACCAGCAGCGCGGGTGTGGGAATTTCGCTCTTCAAAAGTGGCAAGTTGATATTCTCGGATTACCTTGGATCGTATCGCAGCTCTTCAACCCACTGCCGTGAATGCCATTCTCGCCGAAGTGCGTGCCTTGCAGGCGCAGGGCAGGAACCTCGTGTCGCTGATGCGCGGCGAGCCGGATCTTCCCACTCCGGCGCATATCGTGGAGGTCTGCACCCGCGCTCTTCACAACGGCCGGACGGGCTATCCGGATAATCGCGGGGAGAAGGCGTTCCGGGAAGCGGTGGCACTGAAGCTGGAACGCGACAACCACCTGCGATTTGACCCCGCGACCGAGATTCTGGCGACTTCCGGCGCGACCTTTGGTATCCACGCGGCACTGACCGCTTTGTTGGAGGAGGGCGATGAGGTTCTTGTGCCCGATCCGGTTTATGACGCGTATCAGTCGCCCATTCGCCTGGCGGGAGGGACGCCGCGGCCGGTTCCTGCATTGCTGGAAGGCGGGAGATTCTCGTTGCCGCTCGACTCTCTTGAGCATGCGTGGACTTCCAAGGCTAAAGTGCTGATTCTGAACACGCCCTGGAATCCGGTCGGTACGGTCTTCACGGCCGCTGAACTGGAAGAGATCGGAGGCTTCTGCGAGCGCCGGAATGTGACACTCATCAGCGACGAGATTTACGAGACGATCACCTACGGTGAGCACAGGCACATTTCGCCTTTGGCTGCCTGCCCGAGTCTGCGCAGCCGTTATCTGCACATCAACAGCCTGTCGAAAACCTACTCGATGACGGGGTGGCGTGTCGGTTATTGCGCGGGTCCGGCCGCCCTGATTCAGCGGATGTTCATGGTGCTTGCGCAATCGAGCCGCGGCCCGGCCACGTTTGTGCAGGATGCTGCGGCTGCCGCGCTTTCCGGTCCGCAGGACTGCGTCGCTTCGATGCAGCGGGAGTACGCAGGCCGGCGCGAGATGGTACTGAACTCGCTCGACAAAGCCCTTGCACCTGAGGGTGGGTTCTTCGCGATGGCTGATGTGCGGGGCCGAGGGGAATCCTCTGACGCGATTCGCCGCCGGCTGCTGAACGACCATGGAGTGGTGGTGGTCGATGGTGCGGCTTACGGACCGGGGGGCGAAGGCACCTTGCGGGTTTCGTTTGCCAGCGGGGGCGAGACGCTGAATGAGGGATTGCGGTGCCTCCGGGAAGGGCTGCGGTGACTTTACAAAACGAACTCGCAGCGGCAATAGAAGGCGAAGTCCGGTTCGACAAGATCTCACGGGCACTCTATTCGACCGACGCCAGCGTTTACCAGATCGAGCCGGTTGGGGTGGTGATTCCGAAGAGCCGTGAGGACATCGTGCGAGCAGCGGCGATTTGCCGGCGGCTCCGGTGCTCGATCACGATGCGGGGCGGCGGGACGTCCCAGGCGGGCCAGGCGATCGGCACGGGTCTGCAGATCGACCTCTCGAAGTACTACAGCCGGGTGCTCGAAGTGAATGCCGAGGAGCGGTGGGTGCGGGTGGAGCCGGGCATTGTCCTGGACGAACTGAACGCCCACCTCGCGCCGCTGGGGCTCCGGTTCGCGCCCGATATTTCCACCGCCAGCCGCGCCACGATCGGCGGCATGATGGCGAACAATTCCAGCGGGGCCCGCAGCGTTCTCTATGGCAAGACCATTGACCACGTGCTGGAACAGACGGTACTGCTGTCCGATGGCAGCATCGCACACTTCCGGGAGATCCCGCGAGACCAGGTGCCCACCGGGGACTCGCTGGAAGCAGTCTGCTATCGGACGGTGCTGGAACTGGCGGCGGAACACGCCTGCGAAATCGACCGGCGGTATCCGAAGATCCTGCGGCGTGTGGGCGGGTACAACCTGGACGATTTCACCGATCCGAACCGGCCGGTGAATCTGGCGAGGATGATGGTCGGGTCCGAGGGGACGCTGGGGATCGTGCTGGAGGCGAAGCTCCGGCTGGTGCCGCTGCCAAAATTCAAAGCCGTTATGGCGATCCTGTTCAACGATCTGCTGGAGTCGCTTACCGCCAGTCCGGTGATCCTGACTCACAATCCCTCAGCGGTGGAAGTGATGGACAAGGCGATCCTGGACAATACCCGGCAGAACGCCGGGCTCGAGAAGATCCGGGCGGGTTTCGTCCAGGGTGACCCGGCGTCCACTCTATGCGTCGAATTCTACGCAGACCGAAAAGAGGATCTTCCGCCGCGCCTCGCCGCTCTGGAGCAAGACCTGCGCGCGAGAGGGCTCGGCTATCACTACCATTCCGAAACCGATCCGGCGGCCCAGGCCCGCATCTGGAGCCTTCGGGAGGCGGCGCTCGGGCTGTCGATGGCGACGCGCGGGGATGCGAAGTCCATTTCCTTTGTGGAAGATACGGCCGTGGCGCCGGAAAAACTGAGCGCCTTTATCGGCCGGTTTCTCGAGATCATCCGCGGGCACGGGACCACGGCGGGCATCTATGCCCATGCGTCGGTCGGATGCCTGCATGTGCGCCCGGTGATCAACATGAAGACGGCGGAGGGCGTGCGAAAATTCGAAGCCATCGCCAGCGACGTGGCCGATCTGGTTCTCGAATTCGGCGGCGCTCTTTCGGGGGAGCATGGCGATGGCCTGGTCCGCAGCCCATTCATGGAGCGGATGTTTGGGTCCGTTTTGTACGAAGCATTCCGCGAGATCAAGCGCACCTTCGACCCGGAAGGACTGCTGAATCCGGGTAAGATTACGGACGCCCCGCCCATGACGGCCAATCTCCGATATGGCGCCCAGTACGAAAATCCGAACCCATTTACCTGGTTCGACTACTCGGAGCACGGCGGCATGGGCGGCGCGGTCGAGATGTGCAGCGGCGTGGGCGCGTGCCGCAAAAAGCTGTCCGGCACCATGTGCCCGTCTTACATGGCTACCCGCGAAGAGTCTGCCTCCACGCGCGGCCGGGCGAACGTGTTACGCCTCGCCATGACCGGGAAGCTGGAAGAATCCGGCCTGGGCGACGACGGGGTTTACCAGGTGCTCGACCTCTGCCTGGAGTGCCGGGCGTGCAAAGCGGAATGCCCGGTCGGCGTAGACGTCGCGCGGTTCAAGAGCGAATTCCTTTCCGATTACTACACGCGACATGGCGTGCCGGCGAAAGCCAAAGCGCTGGGTAATGTACACCGCGCGGCGATCTGGGGAAGCCGTTTCGCCCCCCTTGCGAACAGGATCGCGGCCAGTAAACCCGCCCGGTGGGTGAACGAGAAGCTGCTCGACATCGACCAGCGCCGAACGCTTCCTGCCTGGCGCTCCGACACGTTTAAACGCTGGGTGGCAAAACACCAGGCGGCTTCCGGCAAAGCCGTGACTCTTTTCAACGACACCTTCACGAACCATTACGACCCGGAGATCGGGATTGCCGCGGTCGAAGTGCTGGAGCGCGGCGGCTGCGCGGTCAACGTCGAGCGGCCGGGATGTTGCGGGCGACCGCTCATCTCACAGGGATTACTGAGCGATGCCCGCGACCATGCGGCGACGCTCATTACGGCGCTGCATCCTATCGCCGCCCGGGGCGAAATCATTCTCTTCTGCGAGCCCAGCTGCTTATCCGCCGTGAAAGACGACGCGATCGGGCTGCTGCGCGACGAATTACAGCAGAAAGCGCGGGAGGTCGCCCAGGCGTGTCGGCTGTTCGACGAGTTCGCATCCACGCTTGACCTGCCGCTGCGCGCTGCTCCGGGCAGGATACTGCTGCATGGCCACTGCCACCAGAAGTCATTGGGGCTGCTGCCCGCCTCGGTCGCGCTGCTCTCGCTGATTCCCGGTGCGAAGATCGTCGACCTGGACGCCGGCTGCTGCGGGATGGCCGGCTCGTTCGGGTACACCCGCGGGCATTACGATGTTTCCGTCGCGATCGCCGAGCGACGGCTGCTGCCGGCTGTTCGCAAGATGGAACCGGGGGATACGCTGGTCGCGACCGGCACGAGTTGCCGGCATCAGGTAGCGGAACTCGAAGGCACGAAGGCGGTCCATCCCGCCGTGTTTATACGGGACCTTCTATCCTGAAAGATGCAAACCGATCAGATTGAGAAAGGCATTGAAGAACTCGGCCCGTGGTTTTATGCGCACGAGTTCGGCCGGGGACTGAAGACCACTCCGGCGATCCCGGCCCAGGTTGTGCGCATTCATGACACCCGACTTGCGATGGTGCAGAGCGCCGTGGCCGAGGAGTTTGGATCGAGCGCTCAGGGTATCAGCTGCCTGGATATCGGCTGCCACGAGGGATTTTATTCGGTAGCGATGGCGCGACATGGCATGCACGTGATAGCCATGGACGCGCGCGAGGAAAACCTGAACCGCGCCCGCTTCGTCGCGGAAGCGAGCGGCGCCGATATCCGTTTCCATCAGGGACGGGTCGAGACTCTCGCGCAGGACGAGGGCCGGACCTATGACCTGACGCTTTTTCTGGGCGTGCTTTATCACGTGGAAGACCCCATGCTCTGCCTGCGCCAGGTCTCGGCCGTGACGGGCAGGATGTGCCTGATCGAAACCCAGGTGGTGGATGAAGTGGAGGGCTCTACGGAGTGGGGCGCGCAGGAGTGGACCCGCCCGTACAAGGGCATTCTGGCTCTCATCGACGAATCGGGCGAGTTCGACGCCGGCAATCGCGAAACCGGGGTGACACCCATGGCTACATGCCCTTCGCCCAAAGCGCTGCTCTTCATGCTGCGGCAGGCAGGCTTCGTGCGCTCTGAAATCCTGACGCCGCCGCCCGACGCATACGAGCAGCACGCTCGCGGCAAGCGCGTGGTGTGCGCGGCGTGGAAATGAACATGACGCACGCCGACCGATTCCTTGAGAAATCCCGCGAGTTCGTTGCGCGGGCGGAACAACTTGGGCTGGCCGACGCAGCTCGTTATTACTGGTATCACACGATCGATCTGGGCGACGGCCTGGTTACGCCCGGCATGTATGACTATCGCGAAACGATCTCGTCGTTTCAATTCCCCGACGACATGCGGGGCATGACGGTGCTGGATGTTGGTTCCGCCACCGGCTTCTTTGCTTTCGAGTTCGAACGCCGCGGTGCGCGGGTGATTTCGGTGGAACTGCCGTCGTTGCGGGATCTCGATCGCTTCCCCGGCCAGGATGTGGATAGTTCGCTGCGCAAAATCGAAGCCATGATCTTTCCGGATACAGTCGACCAGGAAAAGTTCGTGCGTCATGGGCACTCCGAGCGCGACCTTTATTGGTACCTGCTGGAGGGCCCGTTCCGGTTCTGCCGTGAACGTTTGGGATCCCGCATCGAACGCTGCTATTCGACGGTTTACGATCTTACGCTGGAGCGTACCGGGGTCCGCGAGGGCTTCGATCTCGTATTTTTTGGCGACGTTCTGATCCATACTCTCTATCCTTTGAAGGCGCTGGCGGCGCTGGCCGGGCTTTGCAAGGGCACTCTCGTGTTCGCAGGCGTGCTGCCGGAAGGCCCGCAGGAACCATCTGCGATGGTGTACATCGGCGGCTCTGATGCGGCGGACGATGAAGTTGCCTGGTGGCACCCGAATCTGTCATGTCTGACCCAGATGCTGTCGAAGCTCGGGTTTGCGCAGGTGGAAAAGGTGGGCTTCCACAGGGGTTTGCTGAACCCGTCCGGATGGGAGTTTGAACGTGTTGTTTTGCGTGCCCAAAAGCGCTTGCCGTGACTGCGCTTGAAGTTCACAGCCTTTCGAAAAGCTATCCGCTGAGCAATTCGCAGTGGGCCCGCTTCCGTCATGCCTTTGCGCAAGAGCGTTCGGGCACCGGGCTTTGGGCGCTGCGGGATGTGAGCTTCAGCGTGAATAAGGGTGAGGCGTTCGGTGTTGTGGGGGCGAACGGATCCGGCAAGAGTACTTTGCTGCAAATCATTGCGGGGATCCTGCAGCCAACGTCGGGAACGGTCGAGGTGCGGGGCCGCCTTTCCGCTTTGCTGGAACTGGGCTCGGGATTTGCGCCGGAGTTTTCGGGTCGTCAAAACGTTTATCTGAACGCCTCGATTCTGGGGCTTTCCACTGAGGAGATTGACGCTCGCTTCGAGACGATTGAGCGGTTCGCTTCGATTGGGGATTTTATCGATCAGCCGATCCGGACGTATTCCACCGGGATGGTTCTGCGCCTGGCGTTCGCGGTGGTGGCCCATGTGGAACCGGAGATTCTGATTGTGGATGAGGCGCTGGCAGTGGGCGATATTGCGTTCCGCCAGCGGTGCATGCGCAGGATTCACGATCTGCGCGCGGGGGGCACGACCATTTTGTTTGTGTCCCATGAAACCGGCGATGTAAAGGCGTTGTGCGAGCGATGCCTTTGGCTCGAGAACGGGACTATGCGCGGCTTGGGTGAGGCCGATGACGTCATCGGCGACTATCTGAGCGCGATGATGCAGCGCGAACGGGTGCGGGATGCCGAAGAGCGCGCGACGACCAAGCAGACTGCGCCGGAGGTGGTCAGGACGCTGAGCGGGACGCATCGTTATGGCGACGAGACCGCCGAGGTGAGCGGCGCGGAACTCACTACGGCTGCGGGTGTGCATTTGAAGCATTGGATTGCCGGCGCCAGCGCGGTGCTGCGGCTGAGTTTTCGCGTGGTTGCGCCTTTGCGTGCGCCGATTGCCGGATTTCTGGTTCGGAACGAGAAGGGTGAAACGATCTTTGGGTCGAACACGACCCGGGAGAACTATCCTTTGCCGGAGATGCAGGCTGGTGAGGTCCATACGGTGGACTTTCACTGGGTTTTGCCGGAGCTTGCGCCAGGCAGGTACTTCGTTTCGGTTGCGGTGAGCGAGGGCACTCTGGATGATTTCCATGTTTGCGATTACGTGGAGGACGGGATTGAGATCGAGGTACCTTCGACGGCTCGCGAGGTGCGTGGCTATCTCCGGCTCCGATGTTCATCCGTTGAGATTCATCGGGGCTGAAAATGCGAAGCCATTTCTGATTGCGGGTGCATTTCTGCCGCAGCAGCGTTTATATTTCTGGCCGGAGCCGCAGGGGCAGAGGGCGTTTCGGGCGACTTCTGAACCCGAAACCGGGGCATCGTCGGACTTCGGCTGGGTTTGTTTTGCGGGAGTTTCGATTGCGGGTTGTTCGGCCTGCAGACGGCGGAGGTCTGCCAGGGATCTGCGCATGATGCCATGGGCCTGAGAGCGTGCGCGATCGACGGCGGTTTGGGTGCGGAGGAGGTCGTTGTCGAGCATGGGGTCGTCGCCTGTGGTCTTAGCGGCGAGTGCGGCTTCGACTTCTGTGCAGCGGCGGAGTCGCCAGGCGGCCCGGATGACTTCCGTAGCGAGCATTTCCTGGAGAGGGCTTTGGGGACGTATGTCTTCCCAAAGGGCGCTTGAGAGAGCTTCGTATTCTTCCGTCTCGTGAGGCTGGACGCAGTTCCTGGTGGAGAACAGGCCGAAGCGGAGGGCGTTTTGCGAACAGTGGCTGCGGCCTTCGGGAGTGCGGGGGCCTATGGAGAACTGCGCATTGGCGCGATTGGCATTGAGTTGAGCTTCTGTTGATATGGGGAGTGCCTTTCCGTTTTGACGGTGGCATGGAGGAGAGGAAAAGCAGCCATTCAGAACGCTCAAATCGGCTGTATGTTGTTGATGGCTTTTGGTGGAAATATTTTTTCAATCGACGTGAATGGCCATCGGCGGGACCGACAAACGGGGGATGAAACGAGGGCTGGAGGGGCACCAGCCGGGATTTAGCGCAGATGAAGGCAGAACAACGTGGATGGACACAGATTAAGACCAGATGAAAAAAGAGTACCGATGGGCCGAACCTGATTTTTCAACAACATGGAATTAATTCGTTTCGAAGGACTGCCATAGAGGTTTGAACGCTGATGAACAAGGATAAACGCCGATTCACGCCGATAGGCAGGAACGAAAGGCGCTGATCAGAACTCTTCGATTTTCAGATTCAGGTCAGCGCCTTTCCAGGCGACTTCGAATTCCTTCTGGACCATGGCGGCTGCCGCGGATTTGTTCTGCGCCTTCAGGCTGGCGATGAGGCCGAACAACATGCGGCCGTTCATGGGGCTACGGCCCACGCCTTCGCGGAAAACAGTCTCCGCGCCTGGCGCATCGCCGGCTTGCAACATGGCAGCGCCCAGCGATTCCCGCACGGGGTAATACCATGCAGGCGGCTCATCATAGACAAAGCTGTCCTGCATTTTGACAGCTTTCTTCAGCAGCGTTATCCGCTCGTCGGGCGTGGCGGCCAGCCGAGCATCCAGAACCATCCCTGCCATCTCGAGAACTGGCGCTGCCTTGTGTTGGCCGAGCGGCATATTGGCATCGAGTTTGACGCGAACAGTGTTGAACTCGCCTTGCTCCTGCTGGGCGTCGGCGCCGCGCCCTTTCATTGCAAACGACATGGCGCGGGCATAGTGCCATAAGGATTCGCTCAGCGGATCGCCTGCCCTGGGTTTCGGGACTGCCAAATTGTCGTCCCACCGGTTCAGCCGCAATTGCGACATGGTTACGGAGGCGTAGACCATGCCCGCCATTTCCGGCATCATCTTCAGCATCGGAGCGGCGGCGCTGAGGATCGCCTGCTCGG
>JAUZEU010000780.1 GCA_030838885.1 Bryobacterales bacterium
TGTTGCGTGACTCGCCTGTTCACCAAGATTCTGCTTTGGTTTCTGCTTACGGTAATCGTGAGCCTCACTGCCAGCTTCTACATCTGGAACGTGTTCATGCGGAACGCTCCACCCCGGCAGTTCAATGGCCTCACTTTTGAACTGCGGGAATCACGGAAGGCCTGGGAAGCGGAAGGCCGGGTGGGATTGGAACGCGTTTTGGCCCAGATCAAAGACGCGATGGTCGCAGACGCTGTGCTGACCGATGCGAATGGCCGCGATCTGCTGACTGGCAAGGACTGGTCTGCTGAAATCCACGCCAACGCTGGTCGTGGACGGGGCGGGCGGGGCGGCGGGCCAATGTTCCCGATCATCAAAATTGAAAGTGCCCGCCGGGCAAACTTCATCATGACCACGGCGTCGCGCGATGCGAAATATAACTTCGTCGCGGTGTTCCCGAATCGAGAGCCGGTTAGCGCCAGCGGCTGGAGCATTGAAGTTCCCCCTCAGACGTGGTGGATGCTCGCGATCTTCTCGCTGCTGTGCTATCTGCTGGCGCGGCACCTTACGTCCCCGCTCCGCGAAATGCAGAAGACGATCGAGCGGTTCGGAAAAGGCGACTTTTCGGCCCGCGTGAACTCGAGGCGCGGTGACGAACTGGGGCAGCTTGCCCGCACGGTCGATCAGATGGCGGAACGCATAGACCTGCTGCTGAAGTCACAGAAGCGACTGCTGCAGGACATTTCGCACGAACTGCGGTCTCCACTCGCCCGTCTTGGGGTTGCGGTAGAACTGGCGCGCGGCGGGGGTGACGCCACCACTGCCCTGAATCGAGTAGAGCGCGAAGCCGACCGTCTGAACACTCTTGTGGGCGAACTGATTCAGGTGACGCGGGCCGAAGGCGATCCCGATGGCCTGACTACGGAACCGGTGCAGCTGGACGATCTGGTTCGCGTGATCCTGGACGACGTTCACATCGAAGCCGACCGCAAGCAGGTTTCTCTGAACCCCAGCATCGCCGGAATTGCAATGCAGGGCAACCCCGAACTGCTGCGGCGGGCCGTTGAAAACCTTATTCGAAATGCAATCCGATACTCGTCGGAAGGCGACAAGGTAGATGTGACCCTGGAGCAGCGCCCGCATGGCCTGCGAGTAGTGGTTCGGGACTATGGCCCCGGAGTGCCTCCGGACTCTCTCGCGAGCATCTTCGATCCGTTCTACCGGGTGGAAAAAGATCGCGGCCGGACCAGCGGCGGTGTGGGCCTGGGTTTAGCCATCGCTAAACGAGCCGTCGAACTGCATCACGGCGTGATGCGAGCTTCAAACGTCAACCCCGGTTTACGGGTGGAGATTGAACTACCGGCGACTGCGCCCAGTCCGGCGGTTCCTGAACACGCGTCTATTTCTTAAGAACAGCTATTCCTGGCGGAAGTTCAAACAGGCTGGCGGCCAGATCGTCACCTATGGTGACCTTGTCTGAATAGAGTTCGAACAGCTTTTCCCCATCGCGTTCCTTCTGCGTATCCCAGGGCCACATGACCCCGTTGCCGGATTCGCGGTACTTCGTATACCGCGTGACTTCCTCCCGCCGGTCATTGATGTTTGGGTCCCAGCGCTTAAAGCTCTGCTTTACCGGAAGGAGCGTACTCGAATGAATCCAAACGGTTAAGGTGCGGTTCTCGGAATCGTTAAACTCCAGGCGCTCAACCGGCTGATTCTCCACTACATCGCGGCCGCTTGCGTCGCACGCCATGCCTGGCTCATCCAGGCGCATCCGGAGAATGTAGAAGATATCATTCAGCGTGGACATGTTGAACTGCTTAATACGCTCTTCCCCGAGGGGCCTGGCGCCGCGGTAAGTCACATCCCATGCGTCTGTACCAGTGAGAATAACGGCTTCCTCCTGCTTTTTGCCGAAGACCTGACGCTGCGCCAGCCGAAGCGCGCCGATGGGTTTTTCCAGGTATTTCGTCTGAATGCGGGCGATGGACAGACCCGATAGCTGTTCCCGGTAAAACGAGTAGGCGCGACCGTTTTCACTGCGGGACTGAAGGAACCGGAAGCCATCACCGCCCAGGGCGTGGATCATTTCCGGTATTATTTTTTTGGCCCGCTCCTGAGAGGTCTCGGCTCTCAGGGCAAGCGCGCCTGCTCCGATCACCCCGGCCATGCTGACGAAGGATCTTCTGGTCATAGAGTTCACGGCTTTTTGGAAATCTGCTCCACCAGCAGGCCCTGGTTGATGGTGGCCGAAAGCACTGTCACGTCGCCAAAGTGTTTGCCACCCTGATTCAAGGTGACTTTACGCGGCAATTTCACTCCTCCCGTTTCCTCCCAATTGGAGTACACCTCTTCAACTGCCCCGTTCTGATTCGCGGGCGGAGTGTAAGTCTGGGTGGCGGGAAGGCCGGTTCCAGGGTCGAACGTTAAGGTTACGGCATGGCCGCTCTTATCCGAAATCTCGACCTTTCCGTCGCCGGTCCCGCTCACGGTGCGTTCAGGGTTTTGATCGCTTTGCATTAACGAAAACCACATCCGAAACGTTTCGAAGCCGATCTGACGCAGTTGCGCTTCAGGCGCCGGGGCTACGCCCTGCGGGGTGGCGGACCACCCTGTTTTGCCGTCGCTGTAAGTGATGACTTTGCCGAAAGGGAGCACATTTTCCTGGCGGAAGTAACCAGGAGCAAGCCATTGCTCGGTTTGCGTCACTTTGAGACCACCGGCGGCCGGATCGAGTTGCACGGTAGCGGTTTGGGTCAAATCTTTCGCCGAGGCCAGTTTGTCGCCGCCCATCGCCTGCCTCGCTTTCGCTAGGATCTCCTTGCCGCGGGCGATACTGCCCGCGTCGGCGACCGTTTTTGGTGCCTTCGGCTCAGGAATGGTGAGGTTGATTTCAGAGACGGGCAGGTTCAGGGAAGTGAGCGGCTTGCCGAACTCTTTGGGATTACCAGTGGCCACAATCACGAATTTCGTGGGATCCACGTACTGTTTTGCGACCCGCAGAATATCGCCTTCCGTGACGGTGCTAACGGCTTTTTGATACTGGAAGATGAAATCGTCAGGGTAGCCGAAGTAGCGATAGGTGAGCAGGCGGTTCAGGGTCTTCGAAGGCGTTTCAAAGTTGAAGACGAAGCTGTTGATGACGGTCTGTTTCGCAGTCTCGAGCTCATCGGCCGTGACCGGCGCCGTGCGGATGCGTTGCACCTCCTGCTGGATGGCTGCAAGAGTGTCGGCTGTGCTGGCGGATTTTGTGCTGCCGGATATTACGAACAGCCCGGGGTGATCGTAGCTGGCGCCCCAGTCCGCGCCTACTTCATAGGCGTAGCCAAGCTGTGTCCGGACCCTTTGGAACAGCCGGCTCTTGAAGCCGCCGCCGAGGATATCCGCCATCACTTCGAGCGCCGGGTAATCTTTATCCTTCAGTTCGCCGCCCAAATGACCAAGCGCAAAATTCGTCTGGGTCACATCTGTCTTGGTGGCGACGTAGATACCCGCTTTGGGGCTGTTGTTGACTTTGGGGAAGGGCGGAACGGGCGGCTGCTGGTACGTCCAACTGCCCAGGAGCTTCTCAATTTTCGCCTTCATCTCCGGGGCTGAAAAGTCGCCCTGCACGGCGAGTATGATGTTGGCCGGGAAATAGTAACGCTTGTAGAAATCGACCACATCGTCGCGTTTGATGTTGTCGAGCGTCGCGTACTGCATATCCCAGCCATACGGGGAATTGCGGCCATACGTGATATTGGTGAACTCCCGTTGCGAGATGCCGTGCGCATCGTCATTACGCCGGGCGATGCCGCCTCGGAGGCTCGTCTTCGCAAGTTCGATTTTGTCTTCCCGAAAGGCGGGAGCAGTCAGAACATCGCGGAAGGTGTTAAGCACTTCGTCGGTGCGTTCTTTCAGGGTGGAAAAAGAGATGGAGCCAAAACTTTCGCCAATCTGGCTCTCCACGGACGCCGCAATATTCTCCAGTTCTTCGTCTATCTGATCGCCGGATTTCGCTGTTGTCCCGCCGCTGCGAATCGTGTCGCCGGTGATGGTGGCAAGCCCTACTTTGTCCGCAGGGTCGAAGAGATTGCCGGTACGGACCAGCGCCAGACCGCGGACCATTGGAAGCTCGCGATCCTCCAGCAGGTACACTTTCATCCCGTTGGGCAGGGTGACTTCCTCCACCTTCGGGATTTTGATCTCCCGCAGCGGGGGGAATTTCAATGCCTTCCACGAGGCTGGCGGGACGGCCTGCTGGGCTTGCGTCACCAATGGAATGGATACGAGGAGGGCGAGAAGCGTTCTCATTTGGAATCTCCCGTCGCAGGAACGCCGGGTGCCGGTTGGTAGGTCAATGCGACAGTTCGATTCCGCTGAGTAAAGTATTGTTTCGCCACGCGCTGCACGTCATCTGCAGTCACCTTGTCAATATCATCAATGGAGGTAAACAGCTTTCGCCAGTCTCCATAGTTGACGTAATACGACGCAAGAAGTTGCGCCAGCCCGAAGTTACTGTCGAGCTGGCGAATCAGTCCGGCGCGGGTCTTCGTTTTCACACGCGCCAGAGCTGTTTCATCGACTTTATCCTTCGTGAAGTTCCCGAGCAGCGCCTCCAGTTCTTTTTCATTCTCGGCAAGAGTGTGCCCTGGCGCCGGAACCAGATAGAACATGAAAAGACCCGGATACTTGCCGCCGGGCAGCGTGGCATCGGCACCGGCTGCCAGAGCGATTTGCTTGTCCCGAACCATGTTGCGATACAGGACACTGGTCCGGCCGCCCGACAGTATGCCCTTGATGACATCGAAAACCGGGTCGTCCTTATCGTTCTGGTCGGGCCGGTGATAGGCCAGCAGTTCAATTGGCTGAGCCGGCGATTCCACTTCGACGCGCCGGGGACCCTCCTGCGGGGGCTCAGCCGTTGTGACAGGGTTCGGAAGCGGGCGCTTCGCGAGGCGACCGAAGTACTCGGTTGCCAGCGCCTTCATGCGGTTTGGATCCACATCGCCCACGATTGAAATTGTGATGTTGCCAGGCACGTAGTACTTGCCGAAAAATTCATTGGCATCTTTGACGCGGAGGTTCTCGATATCGCTCGCCCAGCCTACGGGAGGGTTCCGGTAAGGGTGAGCTTCCATTGCTGACGCCAACAGGAGTTCGAAGAGTTTGCCCTGAGGGTCAGATTCCGTTCGCATCCGGCGCTCCTCGCGAACCACGCTGCGTTCCTTATAGAACTGACGCGGTACCGGACGGAGAAAGCGACCGGATTCCAGATAGAACCACAATTCGACACGGTTCGCGGGGAAATTGTAATAGTATTTGGTAGAATCTTCGCTGGTTTCGGCATTCATGCCGACGCCGCCGTTCTCCTCAATGATGCGCGGATAAAGATTATCGACCGCGTAGGAATCTGCCTTCTCGATCGCGGCGTCCAGGGTTTCCTGTATCGCTTTCAGCTTCGCGGGATCTGCCTTGGCAAGCTTGTTGCGCTCGGCATCGAGCTGGTCATAGATACGTTCCACCTCGTTAAGCGCCTTCTGCTCGGCGGCCGGGTCTTTGGAGCCGATGGTTTCGGTTCCTTTGAAGGCCATGTGCTCAAACATGTGCGCAACGCCGGTTTTGCCCTTGGGGTCGTCAACCGAACCTGCGTTGACGTAGGTGTGGAAAGACACTACCGGCGCCTGATGCCGTTCAAGCACGATGAAGTGGAGGCCATTCGGGAGAGTGAATTCCGTGATGTGCTTCTCAAACGCTCTCAGGTCCTGGGCGAACAGGCGCGGCGCGGGCAGCATAGTCGCGAACGCGAGGGGGATAAGCAGGTGTGCCGGTTTCACTTGATTTGTCTACTGTCTCTAATTTAGCGGACGAGTTCAGGGGTGGCGCCGTTCCACGATACACAGGCCGATTCTCTCCCTTGGCCAGGCGACGGGTGATGCAGGGCCGCGTCAGCCGGCCTGAGCTTCGGATAGAGAGGGAAAAGGTGATGGCGCGGTCTGATTGTCCCGCGTATTTCTGAACAATCCGGACTTCCAGCAACGCCAGAGGCCCGCGCAAACAGTCATCCCGATGACGAGCCACGCAAGCAATTCGAAAGCAATTACACCGCGCGGCCAGCGGCCCATCTTTATTGCATCGGCATAGTACCAGGGAGAATTTTGGGACCAGTA
>JAUZEU010000801.1 GCA_030838885.1 Bryobacterales bacterium
CCAGGCACGGACGATGAGATGGCCGGCCTCCACATCCAAACCATTCCGGTCCACATGGACGAGCTACCGGAACTGGGCCGCGCCCTCTGGGGAGCCGTCATGCGCTCCGTAGGGGGCCGCTTCTACCAACCCGAAGCTGTAAAATAATCGGGTCGTAATGAGGCTTTGGGATACGCGGACCCCCGGCCGCGTCTTCCGGGTGACGAATCGCTTCTGACGCGCGCAGCCGCTCTTGTGTCTTCAGCAGATCACTGCATGCTCCGTTTGTCCAGCATCACTCCCTTTGCCTTGAGTTCCTCTGGACTTCATTACCCTTTTCGACCCTTCATCCACACACCGGATGTTGGCCTGCGGTCTACTCTCACCCCATACGCGAGTGTGAGCGAAGTCAGTATATAGCACCTGCGAAACTACGTGGAAGGACGTCCCACATACAGCCAAAGCGCCCACTGCCTGAACCCCTTGCGCTCGTGCCCTACCTCATCCGGTGGTCCGCGATCAGCCTCGTTATCGGTGCGCTCGCCGGTACTGCCTCCGCCGTCCTGCTCGCCTCACTCGATTGGGCCACCGCCACCCGCGAAAGTCACAAATGGCTGATCGCGCTCTTGCCCATCGCCGGATTCGCAGTCGGACTTCTCTACAAGTACCTCGGCAGTTCCGTCGAAGGCGGCAACAATCTGCTGCTCGAACAAATTCACGACCCCCGCTCCGTCATCCCGTTCCGCATGACGCCGCTCGTTCTTCTCGGCACCTTCCTCAGCCACCTCTTCGGTGCCTCCGCCGGCCGTGAAGGCACCGCTCTCCAAACCGGCGCATCGCTCGCCGACCAACTCACCAGCCCCCTGAAACTTACCAAACACGAGCGGCGCATCCTGCTCATGGCCGGCATGAGCGGCGGCTTCGCCTCGGTCTTCGGAACGCCTCTCGCGGGCGCAGTCTTCGGCTTCGAAGTACTGGCCATCGGCAGGCTCCAGTACGATGCAATTCTGCCCTGTTTCCTCGCTGCCGTTATAGCTGACCGTGTCACTCTCATGTGGGGCATCCACCACACCATTTACCGCATCCCATTTGCCCCGCCATCAAGCGCCATCGGGGTTCTGTGCGCCATCATCGCGGGCATCGCCTTCGGCCTCACCGGGATGATGTTCGCGAAGGCAACGCACGGAATTGCGGCCATCGCGAAACGCCTTATCGCCTTTGCCCCGCTGCGTCCCCTGCTGGGCGGGGTAATCGTTGCCGCAGCCGTCTTCGCGCTGGGCACCACGAGGTACATCGGCCTCGGCATCCCCACCATCGTCGCGGCCTTCGCCGGACCCGTGCCGCCCTGGGACTTCGCGATGAAGTTCATCTTTACAGCAGTCACTTTGGGCGCGGGTTTCAAAGGTGGCGAAGTCACGCCCCTCTTCTTCATAGGAGCCACGCTCGGTAACGCCCTCGGCTACATTCTGCCCCTGCCCCTGCCCTTACTGGCAGGCATGGGCTTCTGCGCAGTATTCGCCGGAGCCGCCAACACCCCACTGGCCTCTACCCTGATGGCGATGGAACTCTTCGGAGCCGACGCCGGCCTCTATGCCGGCATAGCCTGCGTGGTCAGCTATCTCTTCTCAGGCCACGCCGGCATCTACCGCTCCCAGCGAATAGCCCAAAGAAAACACAACCTGGCCCACTAACATTGGACACGCGGACCCCCGGCCGCGTCTGCCTGGGACCCATCCATAGTCCCCTCTACGGCCTCTTCCGCGAACCAGCCCCGTACCCCTTCCGCCTACTCTTCTTCTTACCCCCCAAAGCTGCAAACAAAGCCGCTCCACTGGGACTCCCCAGCCCCGTACACGCATCCCAACCCACCCCCGCGCCATAAGCCCCGTTATTCCCCGAAGTAATATCGTTAAAACCCTTCCCCAAAGCCTTATAAAGCGCCGGATTGATGAACCCCGCCGGCTTCTTACTCTTCTCATTCAACAAAGCAATCAGCCCCGCCCAAAGCGGCGCAACCGCGCTCGTCCCTCCAAACACCGCATCCTTCCCATCCACACGAATCTGATACCCGGTAGCCGGATCCGCATCCCCCGCCACATCGGGCACACCCCGCCCCTTGAAATGCGTCGGATTCACTGACACCGGGACCCCCGCTTTAGCCTGATACGAAGGCAGCGCAAATTTCTCGCTCACACCGCCACCAGTAGCCCCATTCCCAATACCGTGATTCCAAACCGTCTCATTCGTAATCTTCCCGCCGGTGCTCTCCAGGCGCGTTCCCCCGCAAGCCAGCACATTCGGACTCGAAGACGGAAAGTCCACATGCGCCGCGCCATCCGTCACGCCATCCGCCGACCCGTCATCCCCTGACGCGCAGCACACACTCACCCCCAACAACCCCGCATCCTGAAACGCCTGATCGAACGCCTTCAACGACTGGTCTGTCCACGCTGATTCCGCCGCCCCCCAGCTAATCGAAATCACTGACGGATTGCGAACCTTATCGTGCACAGCCGTCGTAATCGCATCCAGAAATCCCTGGTCCGTATTCGGAGCGAAGTACACCACCATCTTCGCCTTGGGTGCCACCGCTCCCACCACTTCGATGTCCAGCAAAACCTCGCCATCCGCGCTGTTCGGGTCTCCCACCGGCTTGTTCACACCCCCATCGACTGCAACAGCCGTCACGGAAGGTGGCTTGATTCCAAGCCTGGTGAAATACGCGGTCAGATCCGCCGTTTTGTATCCTCCGCCCAACTCGATAATCGCGACAGTCTGCCCCAGACCCGTGCTCGCCGCCGGAAAACCGTAAAGCTTCCCCACCGTATTCGGCGTATAAGACGTGTCGCCCGCCGCGCGCGGACCAACGCGCCCGATCAGCCTTCGAAACCGTGCCTTCGCCTGCGGCCGCTCGTCCAGCCCGAACACCCCGGTCACAACGTCCGCCACTTCCGCGGGCACGAACAGCGCGCCGGTCCTCCCGCGCACCACGCCCTCGGGCGACTGGAACAGACGAAGCTGCGTACCGAACGCCTCCCCCATGTTCGCCACAGTCCCTGATAACACCACCGAACGCCGGGCCAGATCAATCTCGCCGACGGTCAGATCGTTCTCCGCCGCAAATTGCTCAACCAGAGCTATATCGTCCGGATTGGCGCCGTACAAATCGGCGAATTCCTCGCGCGTGACCCGTGAGCTGCCCGGTCGGGGCAACTCCTCGGTGCGGCGGCGCAGCATCAGCGTTGCCGTGATCGGCTCGTTCGGATCCGGGGTTCCCGCCATCGCGGAATCCGGGATCGGCTGGCGCTCACTTCCGTGAAGTACAACTCTTTCGGAGGGCATATTTGCGATTCAGAATAGCAGCTGTGACGGGAATCACAGTGTGAGAAATGACCCATGGGCGTGAGGAATTTCGCATTTCCCATACCACTCTGCAAAACTGGTATTTCACCAACCTGATGCCCGAAAAGACGTACGACCATACCCGGATTGAGTTAAAGTGGCATGAACGCTGGGGTAATGAGCCCGCCCTCTACAAGGCCGAAGAGGATTCCTCGAAGCCCAAGTACTACGTGCTCGAGATGCTCCCCTATCCCTCCGGCGCGCTCCACATCGGCCACATCCGCAACTATTCCATCGGAGACGCCCTCGCCCGCTATATGTGGATGCGCGGCTACAACGTGCTCCACCCCATGGGTTGGGACGCCTTTGGTCTTCCTGCCGAAAACGCCGCTATCGCCAATAAACGGCCCCCCCGCGAGTGGACTCTCAACAACATCGAGAAGATGAAGCTCACCCATCGGCGCTTCGCTTTCTCCTACGATTGGGACCGCGAAGTCACCACCTGCGAGCCCGAATACTATCGCTGGAACCAGTGGTTCTTCCTCCGCATGCTGGAAAAAGGCCTCGCCTATCGCAAGCAGGCCCTAGTCAACTGGTGCAATCTCTGCGCCACCGTGCTCGCCAACGAACAGGTTGTGGATGGCTGCTGCTGGCGTCACGAAGGCACGCCCGTTGAACAGCGCGCCCTCGACCAGTGGTTCCTCCGCACCACCGCTTACGCCGACGAACTCCTGCAGGACATCAAACTCCTCGAAGGCTCCTGGCCCGAACGAGTCCTCACCATGCAGCGCAACTGGATCGGCCGCAGCGAGGGCGCTGAAGTCGATTTCCAGATCGAAGGCTACGGTCCGGTCCGCGTCTTCACCACTCGCATCGACACTATTTACGGCGCCACCTGCATGATCGTCGCGCCCGGCCACGAACTCGTTTCCCACCTCAGCCCCGAACAGCAGGCCGAAGCCAAACGCATGATCGATGCGGCAGCCTCCCAGGGTCCCGGCGATGTCGAAAAGGAGGGCTTCGATACCGGCTTCAAAGCCGTCAATCCTTTCAGTGGCGAACGCATCCCGGTCTGGGTAGGCAACTTCGTCCTGATGGGCTATGGCACCGGTGCCATCATGGCCGTGCCCGCCCACGATCAGCGCGACTTCGAATTCTGCCGCAAATACGGTATACCTGTCCGTCCGGTAATTCGCCCCGTCGATGGCCCGATACCAGACGTTGACACCATGAAGGAAGCCTCCGGCGATTACGGCATCGTCGAAAACTCCGGGCCTTACTCCGGCATGACCAGCGAGGAAGCCCGTCGCGAAATGACCGCCCGCGCCGAACGCGAAGGCTTCGGCAAAGCAGCCGTGACGTTCCGCATCAAAGACTGGGGTGTCTCGCGCCAGCGTTACTGGGGCACTCCCATACCGGTCATCCATTGCCCCACTTGCGGCGTCGTGCCGGTACCGGACGATCAGCTTCCGGTAGTGCTGCCGCGCCACATCCAGATTACCGGCAAAGGCCGCTCCCCGCTCGACGAAGTGCCGGAATTCGTGAACGTCGCTTGCCCGAAATGCGGTGAACCGGCCCGCCGCGAAACCGACACCATGGATACCTTCGTCGACTCCAGCTGGTACTTCTACCGCTACTGCGATGCGAAGAATTCCGTTGCACCCTTTGACCGAAAGAAGATCGACTACTGGTTCCCCATCGACCAGTACATCGGTGGCGTGGAACACGCCATCCTGCACCTCATCTACTCGCGCTTCTGGACAAAAATGATGCGCGATCTCGGCCTCATCACCAACGCCGAACCCGTCCGCAAGCTCTTCACTCAGGGCATGGTACTCGCCGGCGGCGTCAAAATGTCGAAGTCCAAAGGTAACGTAGTGGACGCAGCCGGGGTGGCCGAAACACACGGCGCAGATACGGCCCGCCTCTTCGCCCTTTTCGCGGCGCCGCCCGAGCGCGACATGGATTGGACCGAAGCCGGCGCCGAAGGCATCCACCGCTTCCTCGGCCGTGTGTACCGCTTCGTCACCCGCAATGTTGGCCAGCCTGAGCCAGGCAAGACCCCTGGCGATGGCTCAGCCGATAGCCGCGTGCTCCGGAAACTCCATCAGGTGCTCCGCCGGGTGACCCAGGATTTCGACAGTCGCTGGCACTTCAACACCTCGATCGCAGCCATGATGGAACTCGTGAACCAGGCTTACCTCGATGAGTCAAACATCTCAGCCGCGGCGATGAGTCAGCTCATAGAAGTGCTGACCTTCCTTCTGGCCCCGTTCGCCCCCTACCTGGCCCAGGAACTCTGGGAAGAGCAGGGCAAGACCGGCCCCGTCTTCAAGCAGCCATGGCCGGCATACGATGAGGACCTCGCCCGCGAAACCGAAATCGAAATCCCGGTGCAGATCAACGGAAAAATCCGCTCTCGCATCAGCGTCCCCGCCGGCCTCGAAAAAGCCGCTCTCGAGGCCGCCGCCCTGGCCGATGAAAAAGTTCAGGCCCTCATAGAAGGGAAGCAGATCGTGAAAGTAATCGCGGTCCCCGAGAAGCTGATCAACATCGTGATCAGGTGAACATCTGAGAATCGCAGGCGCGCTGCCGGCGTTTGGTCTTATCAGCGCGCCCCTGCGTATATCCTCTTTATCTGCGTTCCGATTCCGGCGGTCCCTCCAAACGAATGAATTCCATGTTGTTGAAAAATCAGGTTCGGCAGATCGGTACTCTTTTTTCATCTGGTCTTATCTGTGTCCATCAGCTTTCATCCTGCCTTCATCTGCGCTAAATCCTGGCTGGTGCCCCTCCAGCCCCGTTTCATCCCCGGTTTGTCGGCCCTGCCCACGGGTGAGTCACGGGGTTTTTCCCTTTATTTTCGCAATGTAATCAGTTATTTCCGAAAAACCCCGCCCGAAGCCGCCTTACACCCGGCGTACGCTTGGGCCGGGAGGGCTGCCTCGCACTGCCTTCCCTCAAGGAGTAGCCGGAACCATGAATCCAGACGCCATCCACGCCGTAACAAACCCGCACGGTTCCACCGGACCGCGCACGGAGATCGGAAAGGCCCGCGCATCCCGCAACGCTACGAAAGCCGGCCTCTTCACCGCCCAACCTTTCATCCGTGACGGCGAAGCCGAAGAATACG
>JAUZEU010000812.1 GCA_030838885.1 Bryobacterales bacterium
AAGTTCGGGGAACAGAAGCGCATCATGCGGCTGATTCCGGGGCTGGAGAATGTGGAGTTTCTGAGATATGGCCAGATCCATCGGAATACCTATATCAACGCGCCGGCCCTGCTGAATGCGGCGCTGCAGTTACGGGCGCATCCGAATGTGTTTTTTGCCGGACAGATTTCGGGCGTGGAGGGTTATGTGGAATCGATCGCGACAGGTCTTGTGGCGGGCGTGCATATGGCCGCACATCTGAGCGGAGAGCAGGTGCGCCCTCTGCCTCGCGAAACGGCGCTGGGGTCGCTTTGCCATTACATTTCGCATGCGGATCCGCGTAAGTATCAGCCCGCGAATATCGCGTTCGATCTCTTCCCTGCCCTGGCGCAGCCGCTTAAAGATCGGAAGCAGCGGCAGACCGAGGTGTGCAGGCTGGCGCTGGAGAAGCTGGATGAATATATGGAGGCGGCCAGTGAAGGTGTAAAGAAATCGCCATGGTGTGTATTTGAAAGAACTGCAGAAGAATTCAAGCCAACGGGAGTGATCCCGGACGATGGGAGCATGCTCTAGTCTGTTGAAAACACAGGTGCAGCGGCGCAGGTCAGAAGCGATTCGCCACCGGGTAGACGCGGCCGGGTGTCCGCGTGTCCCAAAGCGTGTCAGAGTGTCCCCCGTGGCCGTGCATGTCTGAACTCGCCGAGGCGATTGCAGGGTTCATGGCGGAACTGAGCCGCCGCAATGATTCGCCGCACACGCTGCGAAATTATGAAGCTGATCTGCGGGAGTTCTCTGCGTATTTCACACCGCCTGAAACGGAACCTCCGGCGCTTGCCAGTTTCGATTTGCTGTCGCTTCGCGAATGGCTGGCGCACCTTTACGACCGGGAACAGAAGCCCGCGACGATCCGGCGAAAGCTGGCGTCTGTAAGGGCATTCTTCCGTTACCTTTCGCGGGAACACCGGGTAGAGACTGATCCGGCGCGCCTGCTGCGCCTGCCGAAGATGCCAAAGACGCTGCCGCACGTTCCGAATGCGGAGGTCACGAATGCGCTGGTGGATGGAGGGCTGCCGAAGGGCATGGAGCCTCCCTATCCGAAACGTGACCGGCTGCTGCTGGAGATTCTGTATGGCTGTGGGCTGCGTGTGAGTGAGGCAGTGGGCCTGAATCTGGAAGACTTCGACCGGACAGAGCGGTGGGTCCGTGTGCGAGGCAAGGGCCGCAAGGAGCGTCAGGTGCCGTACGGCGCAAAGGCGGCCGAGGCTCTGGATCAGTACCTGGAGGACCGAGGGCCAGTGGCGGATGAGCGTGCGCTTTTTCTGAACCGGCTCCGAGGGCGGCTGACAGACCGGGGGGCTCGTAATATCGTGAAGTTTTATGCGACGTACGTCGTGGGTGATTCGTCCATTCATCCTCATACGCTCCGCCATGCATTCGCGACGCACTTGCTGAGCGATGGGGCGGATTTGCGATCGATACAGGAATTGTTGGGGCATGCGCGGCTCTCGACGACGCAGAAATATACCCAGGTCTCGCTGCAGGATCTGATGCGGGTTTATGACAGCGCGCATCCTAAAGCGAAGAGCTAAACTGATAAGTCGCAAATGAAATCAAGCATTAAGCTCCTTGTGGCCCGGACTGCGGGGCCGGCTGCGGGCGCACAGCATACCGCGCAGGTGATGCAGGTGCTGCACACACTGGCAGGACAACTGGATGAAGCTACAAGATTACCGGGAGGATTCTGATGCCGTTGCTTGCCGACACGCCGTGGGGTGGAATCGAGATCGCCGACGCCCACGTGCATTTTTTCTCGCCCGCGTTCTTTAAGGCACTGTGCGAGCAGAAGAACAGCGATTTTGTGGCTGATCTGCTGGGCTGGGATGACCCTACGTCGCCGGAAGCACTCGCCATGCGATGGGCCGCGGAGCTGGATAAGCACAAGGTGGAGAGGGCCATGCTGATTGCCAGCATCCCGAATGATACGCCGTCCGTGGGCGCTGCGGTCGAGACTTTCCCGGAGCGCTTCAGCGCTGTATATATGGCGAACCCGATGCTGCCCAGCGCGGATATCCGCTTCCAGAGCGCTTATAAAGAAGATCAGGTGACCGGGGTATTTCTGTTTCCGGCCATGCACCATTATTCGATGCATGACGACAAAGTCTGCGCGCTGCTGCAGGTGGTCGCGGGCCATTCGCATCCCGTTGTCTATGTACACTGCGGAGTGCTGAGCGTGGGCTTTCGAAAGAAACTGGGGCTGCCCTGCCACTTCGACATGCGGTATTCGAATCCAATCGATCTGCACTCACTGGCGATGCGTTTCACGCGGATCAACTTCGTAATTCCGCATTTCGGGGCGGGCTTTTTTCGCGAGGCATTGATGGTGGCGGATCAGTGTCCGAACGTTTATCTGGACACGTCCAGTTCCAATACGTGGCTTCGTTATTTGCAGGGCAATTCGGATTTAACCGGAGTGTTCCGGCAGGCGCTGGATGTGCTGGGCCCGCGGAGGCTGCTCTTCGGATCGGATTCCTCGTGGTTCCCGCGTGGTTATCTGCGGAACATTCTGGACCTTCAGATAGAAATCCTGAGAGACCTGGGCGTGGATGCCGCCGGGGCACAGGACATACTCGGTGGAAATCTGAGGCGGCTGACGGGCGTGGGCAGTAAATAACCGCGAGAATTTTCGTGTCGCGCGGCACTAGACACATATAAGAAGTGCCGCTTCTCTCGCGCTTTACCGGGCTGCGCCGTCTGTGCGCCGGTCCGGAAGATCGCTCTGGCCGATTGCGCAGGGTGATCTCGAAACCTCAGACGTTGAAGCTTCCATTACATTTCGAAGGGAATATTGCCGTATTGGATTCCGGTTTCCGGATGGAGCGCGGAATGCGTGAGTTTGGCGCAGACTTGCAGCTGGTCGAAGACTTTGTCCCCGAAGTGATTGTTGCGCCGTTGCAGACTGCGCTTGCTCTGGCGGACCAGAAGGTTGGGGGTTCGATGGAACTGGCGAGCCTGCGAGTTGCGCTGGTTGTGCTGACGCGGGTGTCTCCTATGGAACAGGGTGATCGCGATCTGTTGTGGCGTGCTTTTGGTGTGCCGGTTTTTGAACAGTTGCGGGATTCCCAGGGGATAGTAATTGCGCGGGAGTGCGAGGTGCATGATGGGCTGCATCTGGTGGGAAGTGTGGGCGGGCCGGAGATACAGTGCGAGTTGGTGACCGGGCATTGTGAATGCGGAGCGGAAACTCCGAGGCTTCGAAACCTGGAGCCGGTGCGGCAAAGGGCTGCCGCCGCAGCTTAGGGTAACTCCGGCGGCGGCTCCAGCACGCGGCCAGAGGGCGCATATCCCCGGCTAGAGTTGGCGGAGTTTGACTGCAAATTCGAGGGCCCGGATCAGGCTCACGGTTGAGGCCAGGCCCTTGCCTGCGATATCGAAGGCGGTTCCATGATCCACCGATGTGCGGATGATCGGCAGGCCGAGCGCGATATTCACGCCGGCTTCGAAATCCAGCAGCTTGAGGGGGATATGACCCTGATCGTGGTACATGCAGACGATGGCGTCGAACTTGTTTTTCCGGACCGCCATGTAGAAGAGCGTGTCCGGCGGGAAGGGGCCATCGACAGGCATACCCTGTTGCTGCGCCCACTCAACCGCGGGGCGAATTTCCTGGATCTCTTCTTCGCCGAACAGCCCGTTTTCACCCGCGTGAGGATTCAGCCCGGCAACGGCGATCCGCGCATTCGGAATCAGGCGGCTGACGGCGTCGCATGTCATTTTCAGAATGGTGCAGATCCGTTCTTTCTTTGCGGTGTGAATCGCCTTCTGTAATGACATGTGCGTACTGACATGCGTAACAATCAGCTGATCTGACGCCAGCATGATGGTGACGTCCTGCACACCGCACAGTTCTCCGATCAGTTCGGTATGACCACAGAAGACGGGGTCGGAAAGCTGCGTTGCCTCTTTGTTCATGGGCAGAGTGACCATTGCAGCGATGTCGCCGGCCAGCGCGGCCTTCGTCGCGGAAACCACATACGCGCGAGCGGCAGCCCCGGACATGCCACTTAGTTCACCAGGAGTGACGTCGTCGCGGCGCATAATGCCGTGGTCGATCACGTTCAGGGGTCCAGGCGTGTAGTCTTTGGGGGAAGCAATGCCGTGCAGTGTGACGCCCAGACCAAGGGAGTCGTTGTAAAACGACAGTGCCTCGAGGTCGCCATAGGCAACAACGGGCGGGTGAATCTCGCCGCCCGACCAGGCTTTGAGTAGGATTTCAGGGCCGACTCCGCTGGAGTCTCCCATAGTGATGCCATAGAGGCAGGTATCCGGCATATTTGATCAGATTGCGGGCGGGCGGCCTTCCAGAGTCAGCATAGGCGAGTAAGTAGCGCTCTCCGCAGCTCCGCCTACCAGAACGCGGCCGCCACACTCCACCCAGGCATGGGCTTCGAATTTTTCATTCCGGCGGACGCCGATGAGCGTTTTCGCTTCGATGCCGGCCCAGTTCAGCAGCATTTGGGCAGTCAGCGCCTGTGTGAGGCAGGTTGCGTGCGGGATGTAGCGGCTGGCGAGCCGAACGGCGCGGCCAATCTGCGCGTCAGTATAGCGGCCCATAAAGAGTCTTGAGGGGCGACATGCGTCTACTGTCCCCTTGAGGCGGCGAAAGTGCACAGTCCAGAGGGCCGTGCGGACACAGGCGGTTAACGCGAGCGTGAACAGCGCCAGATTCAGATCGGCGCCAGACATGCGGACGGCGGAGCGAAGTTTTCCGGGCAGAGCGCGGAGCACGTTTACAGAATCGCACGAAGGGATCGAACGGCGTTGCGATCACATCGAAGGGGGTGGGCGTGGGAGGTTTCAGAAAAGGCGTGGTCTTCGTGCTGGCGCTGGTGATTGTGGCCGCGCTAGCGAGGCAATACATTGAGCAACTGGCACGTTCGCGCGCTGTTGCGCGACTTCTCTTGCCTTTCCGTATCTCAGCCCTGATCGCGAGGCCACCCGAAACAAAGATCGACATTCCAATCCATAATCTGCGATCGAGGCAGATTGCCGACACATGGCATGCGTTCCGGTCCGGCGGCAGAGCCCACGAAGGCCAGGACCTTTTCGCGCCTCGTGGCACGCCTGTTTATTCCGCGACGAATGGTATCGTATGGCGCATCGGACAGGCAGGGATCGGGGGAAACGCAGTATCTGTGCTGGGCGCCAGCGGCCGGGTTTACTATTACGCCCACCTTTCACGGTTTGCGGAGGGTTTGCGGAAAGGGGACGAAGTGACGCCCGAAACGGTTATCGGTTACGTCGGGAACACGGGCAACGCGCGGACTACACCTCCCCATTTGCACTTTGGTGTGTACAACGCAGGGGGTGCAATTAATCCCCTGCCCCTGCTGGCAGAGAGACCGGCCGTGTCCGCTCACGCAGCACATCGATCAGGCCAAGGCCGAGCGCGATGACGACGGGGCCCAGAACCAGGCCGGAAGGGCCGAACAGTATCACACCTCCTGCGAGAGACAGGAACAACAGCAGCGTGTGTATTCTGACGTCCCGCCCGACCAGGAACGGATAAAGGAAGTTGTCGATGGACCCCACCACTCCGACGCCCCAGATCGAGAGAACGATCGCTTTGGTCCAGCTTCCTGAGAAGGCAAGCCATGCGGCTGCGGGCGCCCAGACCAGAAACGAGCCCAGGTTGGGCACAAGCGACAGGAAGAACATCACGACAGCCCAGAGCAGGGCTGCGGGGATGCCGAGAATCCAGAACATCGTACCGCCCAGCGCGCCCTGAATGACAGACGTCAGCACGTTGCCGTAGATGGTGGCGCGAACCATAACCCTCACCTTTTCAAACAGCATGTTCGTTTCGTGGTTCGAGAAAGGCAGGGCTGAGCTAACGCCGCTCAGCACTTCCTGCTGATCGCGAAAAAAGAAGAAGAGGGCAAACAAAGCGAACGCGGCCTGAACCGCCGTTCCTGTCGTAACTCCCACAATGCTTGTGACTGCGGACTGCGCCCAACCGGCGACCTGCCTGGCGTTGTTGGTGAGATCGACATTTATCCGCACCCAGCCGTCAATCCGGTTCAGAACCGGTTGACTTTGCAGCGCTGCCTCCCACGCCCCTGATCTGATCCCGCTCTGAAGCTGCCCCAACCCGTAGCTGGCTTCGCGCGTTATTTCGATACAGATCCAGACAACAGGACCGATGATTCCCGTGGCGATCAGGACCACTGCGGCGCCAGCCGCGAAACTCCTGTGTTTCAGCCGTTTCAGCAGCCACTCGAACAGGCGTGAGCCGATTATGGCGAGGACCATGGCCCACGTCATAGCAGGGACAAAGGGAAGAAAAATCAGGCCGCAGAGCGACAGGACCAGGCCGGTGACGGCCACAACGGTAATCAGAAGCAATCGCTCACGGCTCAGCATGCCTGGGCTCAGGGCGACCGGCTAAACGAGTTCCCGAATACGCTGCCCGGCGATCTCTCTTAAGATGCCGCTGGCGTCGCGAGTGCCTCGTATCAGAGCCTCAGCCAGGTGGATCGCCTGCTCAGGCTTAACTTTAGCGGGCATGGGCGGCGTATTCGGGTCGACCACGGCTTCAATCAGCACGGGGCCGTTGACGGCCAGCGCCTGATCCAGCGTGGCGCCGCACTTGTTCGGATCGTCTATGGTGAAGCTGGCTACACCGAAGCCACGGGCAACAGCCGCGAAGTCAATGGGCTGCAGGTCGCAGGCGTACTCGGGGTTGCCCAGGAAAACCATCTGCTCCCACTTGATCTGAGCCAGGGAGTTGTTTTTGACCACCACAATCCTGACAGGCAGGTTGTACTTGACACAGGTGGCAAGTTCACCCATCAGCATGGTGAAGCCGCCATCGCCGACAAAAGCGTAGACGGATCGGTTGGGCCAAGCGATCTGGGCGGAGATCGCGTACGGCAGGGCGCATGCCATCGAGGCAAGGTTTCCCGAGCAGGAGTGCATCTGGCCGCGCTTTGCCGGGATGTGCCGGGCCCAATAGGAGGTGATTGTGCCCGAGTCACTCGTCACTATTGCGTTGGCAGGCAGACGCTTGCCCAGTTCATGCGCGATCACCTGTGGCTTCATTGGCATAGACATGTCAGTGGCGCGCGAATTCATCAACTTGTTCCAGGTCTTCATGCCGGACTGGGCCGTCTGCAGAAACTCGCGGTGCTCATTGCGTTTGAGCAGCGGGAGTAATGCACGGAGGGTGTTACGGCTGTCGCCGATCAGCCCAACTTCGACGGGATACCGCAAGCCGATGCGAACGGGATCGAGGTCAATCTGAACGGCACGCACTTTGCCCGGCTTTGGAAAGTACTCTATATAGGGAAAGCTTGTGCCGACCATGAGCAAGGTGTCGCAGTTATTCATGGCATCTTCGGAAGGCTCCGTACCCAGCAGGCCGATGCCGCCCGTTGTGTACGGGCTATCGTCGGGAACTGCGGCTTTTCCGAGCAGAGCTTTAATTATGGGTGCGCCCAGTAGCTCTGCGATCTGTTCGAGCTCCGCACCGGCGTGGAGGGCGCCTTGCCCGGCCAGGATCGCGATCTTCTGGCCGGCGTTGAGAATGCCCGCGGCTTCTTCGAAATCTTCGGGCGGAGGCAGGCGCACGCCGCGGGCATAAACGCTCGAGACGTGATCCGGCTTGTTGCGTTTGGAGCGCTTGTCCTCCTTAATCTCCTGTTCCTGCAGATCCGTGGACATGGTGATGTGAGCCACGCCCCGGCGCGAAAGAGCCGTGCGACAGGCGAGTTCCGCCACGTTTTCCATGTGAGCGGCGCCCATCACGCGCTCGTTGTAACAGGACACATCCATGAACAACCTGTCGAGCGCGACGTCCTGTTGGGTGTAAGTTCCCACAAGATCGTGGAACTGTGCGCCGGTGACAGCGAGCACGGCCTGGCCATCGAGCTTCGCATCATAAAGACCGTTGAGCAGGTGAATACCACCGGGGCCTGACGTCGCGACACACGCACCAATGCGCCCTGTGAATTTGGACCAGGCGCAGGCCGCAAATGCGGCCGACTCTTCATGCCTTACCTGTATGAAGCGGATCTTGTCCTGGTTCCTGCGGAGGGATTCGATGATGCCATTCACGCCATCGCCGGGGATGCCGAAGATGGTATCGATGCCCCAGTCGAGCATGGTTTCAACCAGTACGTCGCCTGCCGTTTTTGCCATAGTTGTGCGCCTCTCCCGAGCACCTCAGAACAGGTGAAGGCCCGCCCTACGCAGCAAAGCGGGCCGGTTCCGGGCAAAGTGTTCGCTCCGCTACACCGGCGCATTTACGTGAATCACCCGGATATTTTGGCTCGCTTCTTGCAAACACGCAGACCGGATTCCAGTCCATATTCAAAGAAAAGAGAGAACGATCATGAGCGCTGAAAAAATAACCACATTTGACGAACTGTTTCAGACCGGGCTCGCAGATATCTACGATGCCGAACAGCAACTGGTTCAGGCCCTGCCGAAACTGGCTCAGGCCTGTTCTTCCCCTCAACTGCGGCAGGCATTTGAACAGCACCTGCAGGAGACCCGGGGACATGTACAAAGACTGGAGCAGGTGTATTCAAAACTGGGCTTGAAGCCGGAAAGAAAAACCAACACGATTCTTCAGGCAATGACTCAGGACGCGGAGAAAAAGATCCAGATAACCGAGCCATCCCCCGTGCGGGATGCCGCGCTGATTGTTTGTGGCAATAAGGTGGAGCACTTCGAAATCGGCAGTTATGGCTCGCTGCGAAACTTTGCCGAGTTAATGAGCCAGCCGCAGGAGATTATTTCTTTGCTGGAGCAAACGACTCAGGAAGAAAAGAAAGCCGACCAACTGCTGACTCAGATTGGCGAGTCGGAGGTGAATCCACAGGCTGCCAGGATGCGCGGGCAATTAACCAGGTGACACAAAGGACCGGAGTGCGGGTGCTGCTTTACCAGCACTCCGGTTTTCCGTCAATAGCAACATAAGCGAGCGAACATATGCCTGCTTTGACAGCACCCCCTGAACCACCGGCCGCAGCGGCAGCCTGGACCAGCCTGGAGAACCAGTACACCGGTGGAAGGTGGACCCCTGTACGGGCGAGATACTGATCGAAATTCCCTCTGCGAAATAAGCACGACCTGAATGATGCATATGAATCCGCCGCGAAGGCTCAGCACGCCTGGGCGGCGAAATGCCCGTCCAAGCGATCCGGCGTAATGCAGCGTGCGGCCGGAGTGATGGAGAAGCGCCGGAAAGAGGGTTCCACAGCGGGGGGCAGGAACTTTGGCCGTCTGGCGACGGAGGCGCCAATCGCCAAACGGACCGAACTGGAACTGGGCGGGAACAGTCTGTTCGTCGTCCTGCATGACGTGGATCTGGAGCAGGCTGTGGATGAGGGGATTTTCGGCAAGTTCTTTCACCAGAGGCAGATCTGTATGATGTACGGAACGATCAGAAGATCGCCCGCGAGGAAATCTTCGGACGTGTCGCCCGGTGATTCGGGCGCATGGCGACGAGGATGCCCCGCGCATTGCGAACGATACGGAGTGCGGCGGTCGAGTTCCGTATTTACACGGAAGGTTGAGCATGGTCTGCGGTTTTGCGAAGCGTGTCCAGACGGCAATGACACCATTGATAACCATCCGGTGAATGATCTTCCGAATCGTCCGTTCGGGGTGAGAAGAATACGGGGACTGGGAGTTGGGGCGATTGCGGCCTTTACGACGGATCACTGGTTACGGTGCAGCATGAGCCACAGGCCTACCCCGGAATGCGAATGAGATTGCGGTGCCCTGGGGGCGGAGGTTAGGCCAATGCAATACGCAAGGTCAGGCGCAAAACGGAAGGGAGCGATCCCGGTACTTTGAGTTCGCTCCCTTTCCCTGCCGGGCTGTAACGCCGTGCCGGCACCGGCGCTGTTCAACGATGCCTCCGGTGTGAGCGATCCGGAGATATTTGAACCTTATTGATCGTCGTCGTGCTCGCTTTCGCAATCACTGCAATGCTCATTCGCCGGGTTAATTACCACAATGGTGCAGACCGAGGTATCGGAGTTGCCATTCCTATCGGTAGCTTTGGCGGTGAAGGTGAATGTTCCTCCGACAAACGGGGTCCCGGAGATCCTGCCGGTGCTGGTGTTGAGAGTTAGACCCGCAGGCAGCGAACCGGCGACGGTCGAGAATGTGTAACTTCCCGACCCGCCCTTTGCCGGAAGCATAACGTAGTAAGATGTGCCCTTCGTGGCTTTAGTCGCGCCACAGGTGCCACATTGCAGATCCACGGGGGAGACCACCACGATGGTGCAGGTGGCAGTATCCGACTTACCCTTTGAGTCGATTGCTTTGGATGTAAAGGTATAGCTGCCAGCAGCCGTGGGCACACCAGAGATCTTACCCGTGGAGCTAAGTGTAAGACCGGGGGGGAGCGACCCGGAGGCAAGCGAGTAGGTGTAGCTGCCGGAACCACCGGTTGCGGAGAGCGTCGCCGAGTAAGTGGCGCCTACGTTTGTCCGGTTGGAACCACAGGTACCGCAGCCCAGATCCACGGCGGAGGCCTGAACGACCAGGGTGCAGGTAGATGTATCCGAATTGCCTTTGGAATCGACCACTCTGGCAGTGAACGTATATGTACCAGCAGTAGTCGGGCGGCCCGTGATGGCGCCAGTGGAGGGGTTCAGAGCCAGCCCGGCCGGAAGCGAACCGGAGGATATGGAATAGGTATAAGGTCCGGTTCCGCCTGTAACCGTGAGCACCGCCGAGTAGACGGTTCCAACCGCCGCGTTGCCACTGCCGCAAGTGCCGCAGAGCAGGTTGACCGGAGTACCCACCACCACTATGGTGCAGGTGGCTGTATCGGTATTCCCTTTTGAGTCGGTCACTTTCGTGGTGAAGGTGAAAGTACCCGGCGTAGTCGGGGTGCCTGTGATCTTCCCTGTGCTGCCTCCCAGTGTCAGGCCGCCCGGCAAAGAACCGGATACGAGCGAGTACGTGAAGGGTCCGGTCCCACCGGACACTGCGAAGGTTACCGAGTACGCCATGCCGACGGTAGCTTTACCCACTCCGCAGGTGCCGCAATCAAGATTGACTTGCGAGCCTGTCACGACAATTGTGCAGGTGGCAGTGTCTGTGTTGCCCTTCGAATCGACCACTTTAGAGGTGAAGCTGTAAGTGCCCGCAGTGGTGGGTGTTCCGGTGATCTTACCCGTACTGCTGCTGAGAACCAGACCAGCGGGCAACGAGCCCGAGACAATCGAGTAAGTGTACGGCCCGGTTCCGCCGGAGACCGTCAGCGCGGCTGAGTAGGCGCTGCCTACCTTCCCGTTCGGCGAACCCGAACCACAAGTACCGCAATCCAGATTGATCATGGGCGCATTTACCGCGATAGTGCATGTGGCTGTGTCGGAGTTGCCTTTTGAATCGATCACTTTGGAGGTAACGGTGTAGGTACCCGCAACTGTCGGGGTTCCGGTAATCGCGCCGGTGGACGGGTTCAGGCTGAGGCCAGCAGGCAATGAGCCTGAAACGATGGAATACGTGTAAGGTCCGGTGCCTCCGGTTGCGGAAAGCGAAGCCGAATAGGGGGATCCGAGATAAGCCTTACTGGCCCCGCACGTGCCGCAAGCCAGATTGACGGGAGACGGCAAAACCACGATGGTGCAAGTGGCGGTATCGGAGTTGCCCTTCGAATCTGTTACCTTCGATGTAACCGTATAGGTACCAGGCGTAGTGGGGATGCCGGTGATGGCTCCCGTGGCTGCATTCAGACTCAGGCCAGCCGGCAGCGGGCCCGAGACGATGGAATAAGTGTAGGGTCCCACGCCGCCGGTCACTGAAAGTGAGGCTGCGTATTGTGTTCCCGCGTAAGCCTTTGTGGCTCCGCAGGTACCGCAGATCAGATTGATCGGTGGGGCAACGACCACGATGGTACAGATTGAGGTAGCTGTTCCACCGTCGGCATCCACCACCTGAGAAGTAAAGGTGTAGGTGCCAGCGGTGGTCGGCGTACCCGATATTGCGCCCGTAATTGAGTTGAGGCTAACGCCCGGAGGCAGCGCGCCCGCCGTAATGGAAAACGTGAAAGGCCCGGTGCCGCCCGTGGCGGCGAGAGAAGCTGAATACGGTGTTCCTGTGTTGATCTTGCTGGCGACACAGGTGCCGCACTGGAGATCCACAGGGGCGGTAATGACGATCTTACAGTTGCCGATGGTGAAGGTAAGCGCACCTATCAGCACGTTGCCCACATTCGCCCGGACTCCGATGTATTTATAGGTTCCGAAACCCGGCATGGTGATAAGGGTATTCGCCGTCGTACCCGGGCCGGAAAGCAAGGTACCCAAAACGCCCAGTGTATTCGAGCCGTAAATGGTGTAGGATTCGCCGGACTGCACGCTGTTCAGCAGGATCTTCGGGTTGGTGAAGCCGGTTAGCTGGCTTATGTCGAGCTGAATGAAGCTTGTGGTGTTAATCTCGTGATCGACGTCGCTCGCGATACCGATGCCATTCTCCGTGCTGCTGTCGTTCTTGGAGTAAAGGGCGGTCGGCGTGCCGGCTATGGCAGGGTTCGAGCCGTTGAAGCCATAGGCTGTAAGGGCAACACCGTTGACGGTGTACGCGTATGAGTTACCCAGGTTCCCCAGCTTAGAGGTCCAATCGAGCGTCACAGTTGTGGTGCCGCCCGTAGTGCAGGCGCTCGTGCAGCTGGAGTAGGCTATGACGCCAAGCGCATCGGTTACTTTCACTGTATAGCCGAAGGTACCTGCACCGGTTGGTGTGCCGGTGATGGTTCCGTCACCGTTAAGCGAGAGACCGCCGGGCAGCGAGCCGGCGGCGATGGTGTAGTTATAGGGAGCGAGTCCGCCGGAAACCCCGATGCTGGAGTGGTATGGAACGCCGACCTGACCGGTTGCTCCGGCGCACGCGACTGTTAAGGGCACTGCCGCGACGAACGTGTAGCCACAGGTGCCGGGTGCCACGCCGCCTTTAGCGTCAGTCACTTTGATGGTGAAAGAGCCTGCGGTTGTAGGGGTACCTGTGATCGCGCCATTGGACGGGTTCAGCGTCAGACCGGCCGGGAGTGAGCCTGTGGCGATTGAGAAGGTGAAGGGCGCAATGCCCCCTGTCACGGTGAGCGCGGGGCTGCTAAATGCTACGCCTACCAGGCCCGAGGTTACCGATGAGCAGGCGATTGACGGTGCTGCCACGATCGTGAAGGGGCAGGTGCCTGCGGCGACAACACCGTTGCCGTCAGTCACCTGAATGGTGAACGTACCGGGAGCAGTCGCAGTGCCGGTGATCGCACCGGTGGAGGCGTTGAGCGCCAGACCGGCCGGGAGTGAGCCGGTACCCACTGAGAAGGTGAGCGTTCCAACTCCGCCGGTGACTACCATTGCCGGGCTGTTAAACGCCAGCCCAACCTCACCCGAGTTCACGGATGAGCAGGCGATTGAGGGCGCTGCCACGATTGTGAAGGGGCAGGTGCCCGCAGCCACGACGTGATTCGCGTCGGTTACCTCAATTGTGAACGTGCCGGCTGCGGTGGGAGTACCAGTGATAGCGCCCGTCGTCGAATCGAGAGTCAGACCACTCGGCAGTGCGCCTGTAGCTACCGAGAAGGTGAACGGCGCGGTGCCGCCGGTGACCATCATCGCGGGGCTGGTGAAAGCGACACCGACCTCGCCCGAGTTGACCGAAGAGCAGGCCAGCGAAGGGCCCGCAATCACAGTGTATGGACACGAACTTGTGACCGTGTTGCCCTTACTGTCGGTTACGGTGATAGAAAAGCTGCCTGCCTCGGTCGGTGTACCGCTTATCACCCCGGTTGAGTGATCCAGAGTGAGCCCGGCCGGTAAAGTTCCGGAGCCGATTGCATGGGTATATGGAGCCACTCCGCCACTGACTGACACGGGTGAAGCAGTAAATGCCGCCCCGACTTCTCCCGAAGAGTTTGTCGCACACGTGATCGATAGCTTCGGGTAATATCCAAAATCGATTGTGCTGTTCGTTTCGTCAATTCCCAAAGTCACGTCAGCGGGGCTGCCATTACTGTCGTTGTTGACTGAGCTACCAGGGGCATTGGTTGTGCTGGCTATGAAATCCGCCGGCGGGACTACCTGGACCGTGTATGTTCCGGCGCAGACGCCCTTGAAACGATAGGAGCCATCAGAGCCAGTGGTCGTTGACAAAATCTGAGTATTACTGGATGAGCGCAGACTGACGGGCACGCCGGGGATGCCCGCCTCACCTGGATCCTGAATGCCATTTCCATTCAAATCATTCCAGACGAAGTCGCCGATTGCTCCTGCACATGGAGAAACGTAACCGAAGTCAATTGTCTCGTCCACGCTTGAGTTTGTCGAGAGGGTCACCGATGCCCCGGTTGCATTGTTACTGTCGTTGGCATTGGTGGCGCCCGCGGCATTGACAATGGTCGCAACGTAATCCTGAGGTACACTGCTGTCAACAATGCGCACCGTGTAGGTCCCGGCCGACAGCCCCGTAAACTGATAGTAGCCGTCTTGTCCGTTGTGCGAGACGGTGTTAGTGGTTGTTCCCACGCCCTTAGAGTCGGTCAGCTGAACCGTTACGTTGTTGATCCCCGGTTCCGAATTGTCCTGAATTCCGTTTCGGTTTAGGTCGTGCCAGACAAAGTCGCCTATAGCACCCTGGGCAGGCGGAACGAAGCCAAAATCTATGGTGTTATCTGTGAAGTTATCAGGAAGCAATACCTGTGCAATGCTTCCGTTGCTATCCAGAGCGGGCGAACCTACTTGAACCGGGGATGGCGTGAAGTTAGTGGGCATGTTTACCTGAACGTAGTAGGTGCCCGGGAATAAAGCGGTGAAATGGTATGCACCATTCTGATCTGTAGTGGTGGTTGCGGTGATTGTGGAGCAGGTCGAGTCGGAACACAGATTCACTGTCAAACCCGGCAGTCCGGGCTCGCCCGAGTCCTGGACGCCGTTGCCGTTGCTGTCATTCCAGACAAAGTCGCCGATCCCGCTAATGCCCGGCGACGAATAGCCGAAATCCACTGTTTCATCCTGCATGTTTCCAGGCGACAGCACGACCATTGAGGGATTTACGTTGCTGTCAGTCGGCAGTGTGCCCCGTCCTGTCTGAGTGGGAGTCAGGCCGGAGAGCGTTGATTGAGCTGAGTCGATAGAGACCCAGTATGTGCCCGCGACAAGCCCTGAAAACTGGTAGTACCCGTCCATTCCCTTGACATTGGCAGTAGTGGTTGTAGCGATCACGGAGTTGCATCCGGAATCCTGACACAACTTAACGGTTACACCGTCGATCCCTGGCTCGCCCGCGTCCTGGACACCATTGTGGTTCAGGTCCTTCCAAACGAAATCGCCGATGGCTCCGGCGGGCATTGGAATCTCAGTAAGAATTTCCTGAAATTGGTTCGGTTGCCCGTTGGAAGGCAACCCATCGGCGGCCGGGAAGGGATACATCCCGTCGATGTACATCAGTACCCCAATAGTCTGGCCAGCGGCCGGTATAAAACCGGAACCTGATGTTATCGCCTGGGTGTACAGATCGTCGGTAGCTGGTTGTGGCAGGGGGAAGCCAATTGCAGCTGGCGCATACTGCGAAGACAGCAAACGCCAGATCACCTGTTGAACAATCCAAGTACTCTGTACGCCGGTGGGCTTATGGTTCAGGACCCAATTAACCTTATCCCAGTTTGAGCTTTGCCCATTCGCAGGCAACCGGGAAGTGTCATAACTTGAAAACATCTTGTAACTTGTCAATGCATTGTTCTGGTTGAAATCACCAAAGAAATCCGGGCACCAACCCAGATAGCTTCCGTTTGCTACTGCGAGCCCGGGAGCCAGCCCTGCAAGTGTAACGGTGAAAAATGTTGCCTGAAGTGTGTTGGTTCCGGCAACAGTAACGCCTGGAAGTGTGGACTGACTCAGTGGTGCAACAGGCAACTGGAGCGTCTGCTGTCCGAAGATCGCAATCGACGAGAATACATGCAGGGCTAATATCGAGGTAATACGGTTAGTGCGTCTCAAATGATTTCCTATGGTTTAGAAGTGAGTGAATCGAATTTTCAATACACGTCACTTAATGTAAGTGACTGGTTACAAAACGCACTGCCGG
>JAUZEU010000031.1 GCA_030838885.1 Bryobacterales bacterium
AAGGGCGACATCGTGGGGCAGACACGCTTCATTGAGCGCACACTGGGTCTCGCTGCCTGATTCTCACCACTCGTTGAATGGTGCCGGTCACGCCATGCGTTGCCTCCCTCGGTTTGCGACACTACCCATCGTCTTCTTCAATACCTACCAGGGCGTGCGGGAGGTTGAGCCTGTGCTTCTGAACAATGTCCGCATGCTGGGAGCGAGTGAGCGACAGTTAGCCTGGCACGTGTTGCTGCCGAGTGCGCTTACCTGGATCTTCTCGAGCCTGCGTGTCAGCGTTGGCTTCGCCATTATCGCTGTAGTAGTCGGCGAGTATCTGGGCGCGTCGAAGGGCGTGGGCTACGTGATCTCGCAGGCCGAGGGCGTGTTCGACACAACGGGAGTTTTCGCGGGTATGACCGTGCTTGCAACCGTCGTGCTCGGCGTTGGGGCGGGAGTGAGCCGGCTCGAGCGATGGCTGCTGTGCTGGAAACCGCAACAAGGGTCTGCGACGCACGAAACGGTTTGATGCGGGTGTGTGTTGAGGGCCGGTGCGCCACTGTGTTGGGCGGCGGCTCTAGCCGCGAACTTCTGGAATCCGCCAGCAAAATGCGCGCAAGCTCCAATGTGGAGGTTTTCACGTTTCCCCCATGATCTTCAGCTACACAGATCCTGCCTGGTCGGGAAGTGGCGAGTTTGCGCGTATCGGGCACGAATTCTCTAGATCGCCACCTCGCCGTTACTCATGGTTGTGGCAGCCTACCATCGGCTGCCCCGTTTTCCCCTTGGCTTCCGGACTGCCGACTACACCGGATCCACTTTTGGTCAGTCGGGCCGGTTGCAACTTCCGTTTTATCACTTCACGGGAAGGAATTTGCGTGCGGAAGGCCTGAGTGTCTAACGGTACTGACTCAACTTGCGAGTGGCGCGTGTTTTGACACGAGCAGACCGTCTGAATTCCGGAACCAACTGGCTCGCGATTGGCAGCCACGCCATCTAAAGCCTCAATTACCAGGAAATACGGACTTGGCGAGTTGCTGGAACCGGGTATCAGAGCGAAGTGCGTCAAAACGTGGATCCACTCTGATCCACACGAGCCAGTGCGAACGCTCCTCAACGGCCCTTCGTAACCACATGAGAGCTTCGTCGTTTTCCCTTAGCCCCGCATAGATCAGCGCGTAGCCGTAGGAGGTTACGAACCTGTTTCGAGCCAGCTCGTCAAATCGACGCAGATCTTCGAGCGCTTGCGCGCGGTGCCCACAGACAGCCGCGATGTAACCGTGCGCCGCAATCACGGGCTGCCAATCCCGCAGCGAAGAGGATGACGCAGCCTCCATTTCGGCAAGCGCACCCGGACAGTTGGATTCGGAGCTCAAGACCCGCCCATCCAGAAATGCGCGAGCGGAAAGTTCGGGTCCACCGCGAGGACGCTTTGCAGTTCGTGCCGGGCGTTTTCATTGTGGCCGCTGTAGTGAAACTGGAATGCAAGGTCGGTCCGGATCGGCAAAGAAGCCGGATCGAGGCGTCGCGCGTGGCGAACGCACTGCGAGCGTCGCTGAATTTCTTCGATGCCGTATACAGCACTCCCAGCCAGTCGTACGCGGTCGCGTAGTTCGGACCAACGCTAATTGCCCGCGCCAGCTTTCGGGCTGCCTTGTCCAGATCCCAATCAAAATACATGTTCACATAGCCTTCTGCCGCCAGGACCTCGGGAGCTTGCGAATCGAGCTGCCCCGCGCGCTCCAGCGCAGCCCGCGCCTGGGCAAAGCCTGTCGCAGGCGCGAGATAGCAGCTGTACACCATGGTCGCGTAGCAATCGGCCAGCGCGGCATACGCCGGCGCAAAGCCCGGCGCGCGGGCGATCGACTGCTGGAAATACCCGATCGCCTGCTTCAGGCTGGTTTCGGTCCGCTGGTTCCAATAAAACCGGCCTCGGAGATAAAGGTCCGCGGCTTCCCCGTCAATTCGCTGATAGCGCGCAGACTTGGGCGCGGGCGCAAACCGGCTGCGCATCGCACGGGCAACCGAAACTGCGACATCTGCCTGAAGCGGCAGCGCCGCGTCCCTTGGTCGATCGAAGGTGTCGGCCCACAGTTGCAGTCCATCGCTGGCGCGAAGCAGCCGCGCCGAGACCCGCACATGCGATGCGTCATGCTCCACGGCCCCAGCAAGGACGTATCCGGCTCCCAGTTCGAGCGCGATACTTTGTGGCGGGAGGTGCGATCCGCGGTACCGCGAAACGGAAGGTCCGGCTATCACCCCGAATCCGGTTGGCGCCACCCGTCCAAGCTGAGTGATTACTTCCTCCGTGAGTCCCCTGCTCAGATATGCCTCTGCTGGGTCTCCGTTCAGATCGTCGAATGGCAGAACAGCAATCAGCGCGGGGATGGGCTGTGTGCGCAGGGCGAGCCAGACGGCAATCAGCAGCAACACAAAGCCGGCGAGAAGGGCGAGGCGGCGCAACCGCGGGCGGCCGGGTTTAGCCTCCGGGAGCGGCTGCTCCGCGGGCGCTTCGGGCAAAACCGGCGTACGTATGACTCTCACCTCAGGGAGAAATCGATATCCGCGCCCAACGACCGTCTGAATATAACGCGGATCGTCGGCGCTGTCGCGTAACACCAGACGCACTTTCCGGATGGCTGTGTTCAGGCTTTGGTCCAGATCCTGAAAGGTGCCATTGCCCCACAGTGCGGCGGTGATCACTTCGCGTGACACCAGTTCGTGGCGGTGTTCAACGAGCAGCACGAGCAAGTCGAACGGCATCTTCTCGAGCCGGACCGGCCGTCCGGCGCGCGTCAGTTCGTAATGAGCCGGGGTCAGGCGGAACTGATCGAACTCATAATCCTCGACAGGCACAGGCTTGGGATGACCTTAACTGGCGAGTATACAGAGACTTGTGTCTTCAGACAATCTTCAGATGGCCTCCATTGCCCCAATCTCGAACCACTGCCAATCTGATTGAGTCCGACCGGCGGACTCACCCGCGAACAGCTGGCCGGCCACGAGTTGCTAAGGAGATACTTACATGAAAGACCAAACGTCCATTCGATCAAAAACGGCATTGCTCGGCTGCGCAGCATTGTTGCTGCTGCCCCCCATGTCTTCGATGCGCGGAGCCGCAGGCTCGGCAGATCGGATACGAAGTCGTCGGTCAAGTCCTGAACCCTTCCGCTCAGCAATCTTTGCAGTATGGTTATCTGAACTTCGTACGGGGTCTGGACCGGATCACTACGTCACCCGGCGCTGCCGTCTCGGAGTCTACAGCCTTATTTACATTTTTCAACGATACGTCCACAGAGCGTGTGATCAATAACGGGCCCATCCGGGTCGTCGACAGAACCGGGACAGGAGCCATTTATTTCGATTCACACAACGCCAATTTTGCGGCGCCTGACACGTTCCGGAACGGCACCCCCATCCAGACCTATGTTTTGCGGCATCAGGTCGTGATCGACACTTTGACCGGTTAGTTCATCACTACCTTCGAGATCACCATCACATCGGCCAAAGCTTTCCAGATCGATGGAAAGAGGTACAGGCTGGGGCATCGGGCAGGTGTTTATCGGCTAATCGTGTCCGGGAAGCTCACGCAGCAAGCGCTGCCTTCGGCGTATATTGCCGGCCTAGCGGATGGTGCCGATTTCGATACTGTCGAGATGGACTGAGGTGGACGCGCAGGCCCGGGAAGTGCTGAAGCGCTTTAAGCTTTATCTATCTTCTCCGGGCCTTTGCGAGCAAGCCTCCGCCATGGCTAATCTGGCCGTTCACTGATCGTGATCGAATCGGCAAACGGCGGCAAAGCCGCGCGGCTCACATCCGGAAGTTGGTAAATCTCATCGTCCCCATCGCGTGGTCTCCTGACGGTAAATCGATTGCATTCGTCAAAATTGCTACGCCCTGTTTGGGCGATGCAAACCAGAGCACCTTTACAATGCTGGACGTAGCCTGCGGCCTATCTCAGCCGATCACGAGCCATGCAGGGTATGAAGGGCATCCGGCATTTTCACCGCGCAAGAATAGTTGACGCTGAACAGAACGCGACTTCCCATTTCTAACTGATTCCGGATGCTCGTTTCCGCGACGCGTGGTTGCGGTTTAGCGCACGCACGCGAACCTCAGGTACTTATGGAAGAGCAACTCGGGGCTTCTGGTGCCCAGTGCTGAATGCGCTGATTTTTTGGAAGACGAGGTACATGTGTCCGGCGTCAATCATATGTGATTTGAAGGGTTTGAGGCCAAAGACGAAGACGTAGCCGCGTTGTCACCGCTGGGCGACAGCAACATCGATAATCAGGGCCGGTACGCCTTTGCGATCACCGCCTTCCGTCCTCTAAGGCGACCTTCGACCCCTGGGAAACTCGGACGACTCAACGCTATCGAGCGTCAGAAGCGGCACAGACAAAGTTCGAAGCCTCATCGATGTTGCCGGAACCTTTATCCTTCGCTACCGTCGGGTAAGGACAAAGCGGTCTGGTGCGGATGACCTTGCCTGCTACTATGCGCGATGCCAGTATACTGTCCGGGGCCTTCCCGCGTTCCACCCAGTCAATGAGGGCAGCCAAACGGGGTGCGGAGTCACATCCTATGCCCCCGAAGCAGTGGAGGACGCCGGGCAGCATATACAGCCGGAAGAAATCGGGCGTACTCGCTCCCATCTTCCGGCTGGCCGCTTCGTAGTAATCGATTCCCATCAGAGGATTCAACGCCGGGTCCGCCCATCCGAACCACATAAGAAGTTTGCCGCCGCGGTCACGGAAAGCCGACAGGTCCGGATCGGTGGCGTTCAAAGTCTCCCGTATCCAATCCAGACGAGGTGGATTGCGATCGAAGTCGAGTTCGCTCAGCTGCAGCTTTGGCCTCTTCTGAGGTTCCGCCATGTACCTGAAGAACGCTTCGGAGAACTGCGTAAAATCCGGCGGCTGATCGCCCCGTACCAGCCACCTGTACCAACCGGAATGACCTTCGAGTATTACCCCAGGCGCAATGACGACGGGAGCTTCTGCTTCCGCACCGACCGGCCAGCCGGGGAAAACCTTTTGACCTTTAATGTACTGGTCTGAATGGAGAGTTTCCAGAGTGTGAATCTGGCCATCCGTGAAGCAGTCGGCTGCATCGCCGCTGCTGCATCGGGGCAAGTGCATGGAAGGTTTGATCCCGCACCGCCTGGGATCGTCAATCGAGCCGTCTTTCAGTCCGTCTTTCTCATCGCAGAGCGTATATACGATCTTGCCGACAAGTTTGAGTTTTTCCTCGGACACAGGGGCTTCTGCCATAGCGCGCATGACCGGGACGTAATTCACCTGGGTGCTGACGAAATCGAGCACCGGCGCGCCTGCGGAGATCCCATCGAAATCGGCTGGAAACCGCTGAGCAGCGATCAGCCCCTGACGCCCGCCGGTCGAGCAACCGACAAAGTACGAACGCTTTGGCACTATTCCGTAGTACGCCGCGGCGATTCGCTTCGCCGTTTCAGCCGTCACATGGACTGCCCGAAACGCATAATCCAGCAGCTTCTGTGGGTTGATTGCAAAGGCGCCAAGAGGTTCCCCCTCGGCCTCATGTCCTGTATTGGTTTGAGTAAACGCGAACCCGGAACTCACGGCTGAATCGCGCATCATTGCCCGACCGATGAAGTCGAGGTCCTCGCCCGCATATCCGCCGTTACCCATCATCAGGAGGCGTCCGTGCCAGGACAAGGGAAGCGCCACTTCGAACTTGATTTCCGGTTGAATCAGGCCGGAAACACGACAAAACTCCGGCCTGCCTTTAGAGGCGGGAATCAAACGCGCGGAAATGATGCTGAACTCATAGCTGGTGAGAGCCTGTAAAGAGGAGCACGTCGATTTGGGCGAGATTCGGGTTTCACCCGGAGGCTGCTGCCACGCTGTTGCTACTTCCCAAGGCCACATCTGCGCAGAGCTCGCGAACGAAGACACAAGCGAAAGCAATACCGTACGTCGTATCATTTTCGCCTCTGGGTTAGTATATAGTGTCGGCACGATCATTTCCACGCTCTTATGTTTGCAGCTCATGATAAACGACGTTCCCGCGAAGGAAAGGCACTTATGCCGCCTCACGGTTCCGGGTTAGCTCATAGGGTCAGCCTTCGGATCGCACAATCCTCGAACTTAATGTGACCAAACGGACTGGGGCACGCGCCATAAGGCTTCCTTCAAGTGGCGGAAACGAAAGCGCTCCGGCGCTGCAGCTTTCTCGACTTCCATCAGGTGTTACGCCGCGGATCGCCCCCATTTCTTCCTAAGACTTCACAGTACCGATTTCCCCGAAACGCCGGTTCGGGATCACAGGCCTTTTCCAGTACCGAGAATTGCGGGCACGAATGTAAACGCTGCGCCGTTACTCGCGGTTTGAATAACCCTCCGCCCCGAACCGAAAACCGCCCCTGCCGTCATTTGCTTTCAAAACGGTCATCCATCATCGTCACTCGTGATCACGAGAGGGTTAACGAGGAACGCCCGTCGGGCAGGGAGCAATCTCGCGAATAATGCTTTCTGGCTTCCGGGCATGCTATTCAGGAAACAGACGGGCGATCTTTTTATTCATGTCTCAACGCAACCATGGGATCCACCTTCGCCGCACGCCGGCCCGGCACAATGCATGCCACCCACGCTATTGCAGCAAGCAGCGCCGAGACTCCGATGAACGTATCAGCATCGGTTGCAGTTACTCCCCATAGCTGGTTTTGAAGCAGCCGCGTCAGTCCGAACGAGGCCGCAACGCCCAGCGCGAGTCCTCCGCCAATCAGCCACGTTCCCTGCCGCACTACCATGCGCAACACGTTGCCGGCTGTCGCCCCGAGCGCCATGCGAATCCCAATCTCGTGCGTTCGCTGCGTGACGGCGTAGGCCATGAGTCCGTAAATCCCCACTGCTGCAAGAGTAAGGGCCACGCCTGCGAACACGGCAAGTAAAAGCATGTAATAGCGCGAGTCCTGTACCTGCAGATCTAGGAACTGCTCTTCGGTCCGGATACCGAAAACCGGCTGATTGCGGTCCACCTTCGCCACTGCGCCCCGGATTGCCGTGGCCAGCCGTGTCGTATCGCCCGGAGCACGGAGAACGGAGTTTATCTGCATCATCGCGTCGACAAATCTCCCTGCGTGTGAAGCAATTGCTGTTCATGGAGGATATACACGGCGGGGCGGAACTCGCGGTCGCGGCGGGATCGCCGGACATCGCCCACTACCCCGATGACTTCGCGCGGCCTTTCACCCGCCGCCGCACCCGTGATCGTGAAACGCTGCCCAACCGGATCGCTGCCGGGCCAGTATCGGCGCGCCATCGTCTGGCTTATGACTGCAACCCAGGGCGACCCACCGTTATCGCGTGCGGTGAAGTCGCGTCCGCGCAGGAGCGGAATCTTCATTGCCCCGAAATAATTCGGCGTTACCGAATAAAAGGCTGCGGTGCTCGCTTCCGCCTCGGATTCGCTATGTATCTCGCGACCCTCAACAGTAAAGGACCGTGACGGTGCTCCGCCGAGCGGCATGTACGTGGTGCCCGCACCGGCCTTGACTCCCGGAATTCCTGCGAGGGTCTCGACAATTTTGTTGAAGAACAACGGCACAACCGGATTGATGTCCACAATCTGGAAGCCGCCCACCGTTCCCGCCTCCTTCACGTACTGGGCCCTTGGCAGACGCACCTGGAACGTCAGCAATCCTTTAGGATCGCAGCCATAGTCAACTGCCTGGAGGCGCAGGAAACTATTGATCGTCAGACCGGCGCCTATCAGCAGCACCAGAGCCATCGCGATCTCGACGATCACCAATGCACCGCGGACGCGATGGCGACCGGCCCCTGCTGTGCTGCCCCGGCCGCGTCTTTCAACGAGTCGTTCGCGTCGGAGCGGGCGCTCTGGAGCGCCGGAGCGATACCGAACACAAGCCCCGTCAAGATAGAGACCGCCGCGGTGAACGCAAGAACCCGGAAGTCAACGGCGATCGATTGCAAACGCGGAAACCACGTGGGGCTGATCGCAATCAGAGGCCACAGGCCGGCATAAGCCAGCAACACACCCGCAGCGCCGCCGCAAACCGCCAGAAGCACACTCTCCGTGAGCATTTGGCGCACGATATCCCATCGTCCTCCGCCCAGAGCCGAACGGATGGCGATCTCTTTTCGTTTCGAAGAAGCGCGCGCCAGCAACATGCCGGCGACGTTTGCGCAGGCAATCAACAGGACAAATCCAACCGCGCCCTGCAGGACCAGCAGTCTGCGTTTCAGCCACCCCACCGACGCCTCGCCGATTGGCTCCAGCCGTATGCCCCAGCCTTTGTCGCGGTCCGGATGGGCTCGGGCGAATGCCGCGAACTGAGCTTCCATTTCGCCTGGGCACCCTCCGTCCGTACCTCCGGCTTCAGGCGGGCGGCAACGGTAATCCAGTGCACTCTTCCCTGTAGCTGAGCATTCGTGAACGCAAAGGGAATGAAGAAGTCGGGGTCTTCCGAATCGAACAGCCCGAAGCCGGGCGGCATTACGCCAATAATCGTGGTCTCGACGCCGTCCATGCGCAGCGTCTTGCCGAGAACGTTCGGATCGGACTTGAACCTGCGCTTCCACAGACGGTCACCAATCACCGTCACCGGACTGGCGCCGGGTTGGTCTTCGTCCTCGGTGTAGTACCGGCCGAGTTCGGGC
>JAUZEU010000044.1 GCA_030838885.1 Bryobacterales bacterium
TCTCCAGTTCAGCAATGCGCGTTTCAACCCTATTCGAGAGTTCGAGCAATTCGTCCCAGGCCTGTTCCGGCTCCTGCTGGTACAGCAAGCCCTTTAACACGGAATTCGGACGTTTGGGTGATTGACCCATCATGTGGATGGCGACCAAGTCCAGGTGTTCGCCTGCACGTTCTATCAGGTCTTTAGCCCAGAGCCCTTCGCCATGCCCTCGGTCGCCCCACCCGATCAGACGAAGGGAAGGATCCCGATCCCTCATAGCGCGGGCAAATTCGCCAGTGTGCGCAATACTCTGATCTCTATTGAAGGTGGTAGCGCCGTACGAAGTCTCGTTGCCCAGTTGCCACAGCCTGATGTTGTATGGCTGGGCAGAGCCGTTGCGCCGGCGGCCAGGGTTGTCCGGATCATTGCAGTACGAAACCCAGTCGGCGGCCTCTCTTGCATCACCCGTCCGATTGCCTTCCGGTGACGTGCGATAGCGCTGTTCGCCATCGCTGAGAAAATTGACGCAATAGCAGGGTTCCGCTTTGACGCGCCTGCAGAAATCGACAAACTCGTGCGTACCCACACGATTAGTCTCCTTGCCACCCCATACGTAGTTGCGGTGCCACGGTCGGGAAGCCGCCGGACCAACGCCTTCGCGCCAGTGATAGTACCGGCTGTAGAGTCCCCCGAAGCGGATGGCACCGGGCGCAAGGTCTTCGACCACGTCCACGAAGTCCTGCCGCCAATCGTCGGTGTCATAGTTCCATGCCGCTTCGACGGAACTGTCGGTAGTACCCAAAGGCTCCATAAACTGCATGTAGAGCAAGGGTGAAATATCGAAGAGCGGTTTGGGGTCTATCACAAGTGCATTTCCGTCCATAGCCGCAGAGGCCTGCGCGGCGCCAAAAACACTACATTTGTTCAGAAACTCCCGTCGGGCAATCATCATTCGGATTTAACTATATCCGGCTGGCGCGGCTGCGGCGTTTGACGGGCGCCTGCACGAGAGTACAAGAGGACGACAACAGGGACGCTTGTGTCTCACTTTCCTGTAACTTGACTCACATACAAGCGAGGCGTTAAGTAACAAGCAGCACGCGGTCCACTGATACATGCACTCTTTATAACTTCAGAGCAGGCACCTTGCTCAGGCGTGGATTGACTATCCCAGACATGCGGGTAATACTCGAATTCAGTCCCAGCAACGTACGCGCCTGACTTAACTGGGAGGGGTGTATCGTCTGGGAACATCCTGCTTTCACTGAAAGGGGCGGTAGCTTGTCTTTCCGCATTGCTCGCTATTTTATGTGTCCCAGATCTATCCGCTAAGCTTCTGCTCGGCTTTCCCGCTGTACGGCAGCGATATCGATGACTACTCAGTGCATTAACAAAATCCGACATTTTTTATTCCTGGTACCTATTATGGTGCTCGCGGCAGCACCGGACACACCGAGTCTCAAGGTTCGGCAGGTCGGGCCAGACGCCCCTTATTTGCTGGGCGCAGGCGACGAACTGTCGGTGCATGTTGCAGAGATGGAGCAGTTCTCAGTAAAGGCTTTTCAGATCGATCCGAATGGCGTACTGCACCTGCCCGTTGTCGGGAATATAAAAGCCGGCGGAATGCCCGTAGAGGAACTGGAATCAGCTATCGCGGCAAAACTCCGCACATATGTACTGAAGCCGGAAGTTACTGTTGGCGTTAGTGCCTTCCACAGTCAACCAGTTTCTGTAGTGGGAGCAGTGAATCAGCCCGGAGTGCACCAGCTTACCGGACCAACCCGCTTACTGGAAATGATCTCCTCCGCCGGTGGACCGCGGAATGATGCCGGAGGTAAGGTTCGCATTACAAGAGAACTGGAGTGGGGTAGTCTGCCGCTGGGAAATGCCACCACAGATGCCGGCGGAAAGTGGATGACGGCCGACGTCGATCTGAACGAGCTGACAAAGGGACGCGAGCCGGAACAAAATATATTCCTTCGCCCCCACGATGTGATCTCGGTGGACCAGGCACAGTTGATCTATGTTCTTGGAGATGTAAACAAGTCGGGAGGCTTTCCCCTGCACTCGCATGAGAATCTAACGGTTCTTCAGGCCATAGCACTTGCGGATGGACTGCAACGCACCGCGTCTCCAAAGAACGCAAGGATTCTCCGTAAAGGAGAAGAGGTGGGTCCCAGAACTGAGATCGCCGTGGACGTCAAGAAAATTCTGGCGGGCAAGGCGGATGACGTGGGGCTTCGGCCGGAAGACGTTCTGTATATACCGAACAGCATTGCGCACACCGTGGCTGTCCGCAGCATCGAAATGGCGTTGCAGGTGGGCACGGGTATCGTCATATGGCGGCGTTAAGGTTTAGCGGGAGCCGAGACTAGCATCGTGTTTCAACAAAACAGGGCGCGCCTGAACGGCGCCGCGGGACCTCCCGCCAGACAGGCATATGCGCGGGGCCGAGTGCCTGCCGCTTCGGAACAGACAAGCCTTGTGCTGGCGTACTGGCGAACGCTCGCACGGCAGCGCTGGCTGATACTCGGTGTAACAGGGGTCGGCGCCCTGGCAGGACTCGCATCGACTCTGTACGCACCAGCGATTTACCGTGCGCGCACCTCAGTGGAAGTACAGGTCATGAACGAAGACTTCATGAACCTCAAGGCAGTGGACCCGACAGATAAAGTTGCGACAAGCTCGACTGAATCCCTTATACAGACACAAATTAAGTTGTTGGAGAGCCAGTCACTGATTTTCAGGGTGATACAGCGGATGAGGGAATCGGGTAGTGCAGACCGGGTAGCGAAGGAGAAGTTTACTTCTCCGCTGGCACGTTTCGGTTTGGCTGATGAACGGCGTTTCTCTTTCGATCGAATGCTGGATGATATCGCCCGCACTATGACTGTGAAGCCGCTCGGCATGACACGGCTGGTCGAAGTGACCTGCCAGTCACCAGATCGTGCATTGGCCGCGCAGTTCTGCAATACGGTGGCGGACGAATTCGTCGCGCAGGATCTGGAGCTGCGTTCCGAAACCGCCCGCCGCACTGTTGCGTGGGTCGACCGGCAGTTACGTGAGGTTCGTGCGACGTTGCAGCAATCTGAGCAGAAGCTGCAGGCTTTCGCGGGAGCAAACAGTCTTCTGTTCAACCAGGAGCGAGAGAGCGTTGCGGAAGATAAGCTGCGGCTGCTGCAGGGTGGTTTGTCACAGGCAGAGGTGGATAGGGTGGCGCGCGAGGCTCAGTATCGGGTGGGGAGTTCGAGAAGCCCCGAGTCGCTGCCGGCGGTGCTGGACGATGAGCCTTCCAAGCAGGCGAGGATCAAGCTGGCTGAACTCGAGAGGCAACGGGCTGAGTTTGCGACCGTGTTTACTCCCGATGCTCCTCAGCTGGTGAAGATTGATGCCCAGATCAAGGCTCTGGAAACGAGTGAACAAAAAGCCCAGAGCAATATGATTGCGCGGTTGCGAAATGAATTCGACGCAGCGCGGAGCAGGGAAGAAGCGCTGGAAGCGGCTTACAAGAGCCAGGAAAAGATTGTCGCCGGTCATGTAGCGAAGAGTGCTCAGCTGAACATGCTGCAGCGCGATGCCGAATCCGGGCGCACTGTTTATACGGCACTGATGCAAAAGGTGAAAGAAGCGGAGTTTGCGCTGGCCATCAAGGCGAGTCCGATTCGCATTGTGGACCGGGCTGCGCCAGGTTTAATCCCGGTTGGTCCTCCGCGCCTGGGCTGGGCTGGAATGGGTGGCCTGGGCGGCATGTTCCTGGGAGTGATGTTCGCGTTCATCAGAGAGCGATCGGATACGCGGTTCCGTGTGCCTGGCGATGCGGGCAAACATTGCTCGGTCCGTGAATTTGGAGTGATTCCTTCGGCGCGATCAGCCACACTCCGGGATGGCGCGGCCAAAGGGCAGACCAGACTAACCACGCCATTCGGGGCGAAAGCATTAACCGAGAGTTCGCGCGTTCCTCCGGATCGCGAGAACTTACTCGAGCTTGTTACATGGACCAGAAAACGCTCGCTGATGGCTGAAGCTTATCGATCTGCGATGAGTTCCATTCTGTTTTCCGGCCAGCGAGCAGGCGGTAAGTCGATCGTAGTTTCCAGCGCGCGAATGGGCGAGGGCAAGACGACTTTAATCAGCAACCTGGGTATCGCTTTTGCAGAAGCGGGGCGGCGGGTCGTACTGGTAGACGGCGATCTGCGGGCGCCGCGGCTGCACAGGATTTTCAATCTCGGGAAGTCCTGGGGATTACAGGACGCACTGCGTGGCGACGTTGATGCCGAAGATTGCGACCTGGGGCAGTTCGTTCAGCCCACCTGGGTGCCGAACCTGTTCGTGGTGCCGGCGGGGTCTGGGCCCAAGGAGCCGTCACTGTTGCTTCAGAACGGGCGCTTAAAACCGGTACTTCAGCGGCTGGAAGCTGAGTTTGATGTGGTTTTGATCGATACACCACCGCTGTTGCATTTGAGTGATGCGAGGACGATCGCGCAGTTCGCGACAGGTGTTGTGCTGGTGTTTCGCGCCGGCGTAGCGAGACGTGAAATTGCAACGGCAACACTGGACATGCTGGAGGGCGATGGCACTCCGGTGCTTGGCGTAATCCTGAATGACTTCGATCCGAAATCGGAAGCTATGTATGGATACTACACGGATTACTACCAGTACAGTGGCAAGGCGGCGGCGGCCGAGCGGAGTTGAGCGAATCTCACATGCCAACCGCGTACGCGCTGGAGAACGCCAGTGCGAGTGGCACATCTGAGTCCGGTTCACTGGCCCGCAGGATCCTGACTGCCAGTTCAGCGCTGGGCACGGCTACAGCGCTGGAGCGGGGCATGGGGTTTCTTGCGAACTTCTTTGGCGCGCGGATTGGCGGAGCCGCAACGTTTGGCGCGTATTCTCTGGCTCTGACAACAGCCAACAGCATTGCCAGTTA
>JAUZEU010000060.1 GCA_030838885.1 Bryobacterales bacterium
CGTCAGGGCGCTGCCGGTCTTCCAATGCCGACAGTGCGGCGAAACGGAATTGGAAAACACTGCAATGGCGCGGGTCGATAACCTTCTCGCTGCGGTGGATCGTTCCGCGGAACTTGAAGTCGTTCGATACGCAGCTTGATCGAAGTAAATTCCCGATCAGCAGATGGCGGCCAATGAGCCACAGCTGGTATGTCGTCGCGATTTGCCAATCACGAGCAGGGCTGCCGATTTATCGTGGAAGGAAAGCGAATAAGGAACTTAAAAATATTTCCAAAGCAGCAAGTGACCGCCGAATTGGGACACGCGGACACCGGCCGCGTCCGCCACCGAAGCACGGAAGGCCACCCGACACTACTGTCCAATTTGCAAAAAACCTCTTTCGCGGTTGCGGGGTTTTATTGCGCCGAGACAAACAACACAACCAAAATCCACCTCGCCCTTCCGGCATTAATAGGCCATCAACGGTACGCTTCGCGGCGGTTGCGAACGCGGAGGATCTCGAGCCGATCGCCGTGATCGTAAAAGCGAACGCGGCAGCCGCTCCGCATGGCACTATCCTGCACGGCAGTTCCTATATCACCAACGACCTCGATATCTGCTGTTCCGGAAAGCCGGACAATCTGCGCCGCCTGGCAAAGGCAATGGCGCCACTTGACCCGAAACCTCGGGATTTCCCTGACGGCCTGCCGTTCATTTGGGACGAAGTAACGCTCCGCAACGGCGCCGTCTTCACGCTCACCACCGACCTGGGCAGCATCGGCCTGCTGGCCCAGGTATCGGGCGTTGGAGACTTCGATCAGGTCCGGGCGAATTCGCTCGAAGTACAGGCCTTTGATCGCACCGTATGGACGCTGGATTTGCCCGCCTTGATTCGCGCGAAGCGCTCGGCTGGCCGGGACAAGGATCTGCGCCTGCTACCGGAACTCGAGAGCCTGCTGGACGCCGGGGATTAAAGCCGAGGTGCAGGTTCGGTAGGGCTGCAATCCGATCCGCGCGACCTTCAATGAAAGTGGGCGAACGCTGTCAGGCGACGATTGGCGATCTATCGCCCGCTTAACGGAACTGTCACTGTTTATGCGACAGTACAGCAAATGCCTGAACCTGTCACTCTCCGGCGTCACCAGCTCTTCCGGGCTAAGAATCGCCGCCTGGTATCCGCGATACATTTCAGCGTGGCGTCGGTATCGGGCTTTCCCTTGCTCTGAAACCTCCAGCCCGATGGATCCCTCCTCGGCATCGGCACGAGCGGCGCAACGTCGTCAATGATTGGATGTCTTTCGTAATGTTAAGTATGGGATCCCCTCGCGCGGTACGATGACTGGCAGGCTCACGGCACGACACCGTTCTGATGCGGCTTCGTGCTGCCTCCGAAATTGCTCACTGAGCTTCGGTGCGGGCGTCGGGATGGATCCGCTGGCGCGCGCCGTCCGCCGCGAAGCATCAGGAGATCTTAACCCGACGCGTAATTTGTCCGTTGCTCTCCCAGAAAGTTCTTCTGCTGGCGAGGAAAGGGTCGTCCGGCGCTGGCTGGACGCTGCCGCCGATTTCGAACGCTCGCGACCGGATCCTGTGCTCCCCGCTCGGCGGCGTCCCCCAATCGAACGTCCAGAACCTCCAGGCAAAGCGGCGAGCCTCGCGGCTGTCGAGCCTCGCCGCCATCCAGGGCCCGTCGTCGATTTGGACCTGTACCGCCGCGATCTGCGCACCCCAGGCCGCACCCATCACCGTGTACCGGTTGTTCCGGCGCGTGACTTTTGCCGGCGCCGACTTCAGTCGCTCATGGTTCACCGTAGTGAACGTCCAGACGGTCTCGCCGTTGCGCTGCTCCTCACGGATGCTGACATAGTCCCGCGCCATGAACCGGCCTGCGTAGCGGTGATCCAGCACTTCTATACGCGTCAGCCACTTGACGTTGGCCACCCCGTACCATCCCGGGGCGATCAGGCGCACCGGGAAGCCGTGCTCACGAGGCAGCGGTTCACCGTTCATTTCGTAGCAGAGCAGGTTGTTTCGGTTGAGCGCTTCCTCCACTGACATGCTGCGGGCAAACTGCTCTGTAATCGTCAGATCAAGTCCGCCGTCAGCATCGGGTAGGGTCGTCCCCGTCCGGCCTGCACTGACAATCCCGCTGTTGTCGCGGATGGTTGACGTACCGCGGTCAAGTCCCCAAAAGACCACTTCAATGCCCTCGTGCAGGACGCCCGCCTGGTACAACAGCGGTGCCAGCCGCGTGCCCGCCCAGCGGGCATTGCCGACGCCCCCGATAAAGAAATCCAGTCCGGTGCCCGTGTTGCCCGAGCACTCCAGTGTGAAATCCACTTCGTGGCGCGGAAGGGCTTTGAGGTCAGCCATCGTCAGGGACACCGGACGCGCGACCAGACCTCCAATGTCCACTCGCCAGGCAACGTCATCTAAATCGCGTGGGATTCCGAAGTGGTCGACAAAGAAGAAGTTGTGGGTAGGCGTATGCCAGGAATCCAGCGCCTCCCACACCAGCATGTTGCCACCGTTTTCCGGAAACGGGTTCGGCGCGGGCTGGTCGAGCCACGGGATGACGTCTCCGTCAGTGTGCCCGAAGAGTTCTGTCGGGCCCGCTACCTGCAAGACTGTAAGCCCCGCCAGCGTCGCACTACCACCCTTCAGTAAATTACGTCGGGAAATGTCCTGATTATCCATTGAATGAATTCCTCTTTTCATGAAGACCGCTGGTGCGCCGCGCCGCGTGCTTGCGGTTTTCGCATCATCCCGTTGAATAGGGATGAGCCGGCACTCAAATGCATCATCGGTCCAGGGGACTCAAAATTCCACAAGCCGATATCAAATCAATCTAAAAAGATCTAAAATGGGCTCGCCGCATTGGAGACAGAAATGGCTTTGTATATCTTTGGCTCATTTCAGCTCGATGAATCGTCGCGGCTGCTGTCGCGTGGCGGCGAGCCCGTACCGCTAACCGGCAGAGTGTTCGACACGCTGGCCATTCTGGTCCGAAACCATGGCTGCCTGCTCGGCAAGGAGCAGCTCCTGGCGGAGCTTTGGCCCAACACGGTAGTGGAAGAGGCCAACCTGACGCAGAATGTCTCGACGCTGAGAAAGGCGCTTGGCGACAGCGCGAAGGATTGCCGGTTCATCGCGACGGTTGCGGGGCGGGGGTATTCATTCGTTGCGCCAGTTGTCGAGCGGCCAGAAACAGATCTTCAACTGCCGGCAGCATCAGGCCCGCGTGTGAACGCTCTAAAGACGCCCGGTGCTTGGCGCTGGCTGATTCCTGCGGGGGCGGTGGCGATTTCAACGATCGCGATTTTGACGATCTTGCTTGGGCCGAGGCTGAAGTCCTGGATTAACAGCTCTCAACGTCGCATTGGCTCGGTGGCGGTACTGCCGTTCGCAAATCTCTCGAAGGATCCCGAGCAGGAATTCTTCGCCGAGGGAATGTCCGAGCAGTTGATCACCGACCTTTCGATAATTCGGGCGCTGCGCGTGATATCGCGGATGTCGGCAAAGCGATACCGGGGCGCCGAGCGGAAGGCGTTGCCGCAAATCGCGCGGGAGTTGGGCGTTGAGGCCATCGTGGAAGGCTCGGTTATGTGGTCAGGGGGTAAGGTCAGGATCACGGCGAAATTGATCGACGCCCGAGGCGATCATTACCTGTGGGCTGAGAGTTATAACCGTGACCTCAGCGAAGTGTTGGACCTTCAGCGTGACGTGGCGCGAGCGATCGCCAACCAGATTCGCGTCACAGTCACAACCGCGGAGCGGGCGCAGCTTGCCTCTCGTCGGATGGTGGATCCCGGGGTAAATGACCTCGTGTTGAAAGGCCGGTATTACGCGGACAAGTTTACCGAAACAAATCTGAATAAGGCCGTAGGTTACTTCGCGCAGGCGATCGCCAGGGACCCGGCCTACGCTCCGGCCCACGCCGGACTGGCGTACGCCTACCTGTGTCGCGCCATGTCAGATACGCCTCCGCGCGAGGTGATGCCAAAACTGAAGCAGGAGGCGGAAAGGGCCCTGCAGCTTGACGAAACGCTGGCCGACGCCCACGTTTCACTGGCCTACGCACTGCTGTTCTATGACTGGGATTGGCCTCAGGCGGAGAAACATTTAAGGCGGGCTCTGGAGTTGAATCCCTCCGCGGCGGATGCCCACCTGGTCTATGCCGGTTACCTTGATGCACTGGCACGCCCGCAGGAAGCCCTGGCGGAAATCCGGGTGGCGGAAGCGCTCGACCCACTGTCGCTGCCAGTGCAGCAAATGCTTCTGTTTAGCATGGTGGGCGCGCGCCAGTATGATGCGGCCATAGCGCAGTTCCAGCGGACTCTGGCACGGGAGCCGAACTTCGCGGCCGGGTACCTGATTGCCGCTCTCGCATACACAGAACAGGGCCAGATGGAGCGAGCCGTCGAGGCGGTTGAAAAAGCCGCGCAGATAGAAAAGACCACCACCACCGACATCGTTGCGGCTCATGTCCATGCCGCGAAAGGGGACCGTGGCAAAGCCGCGAAATTGCTGAAGGAATTGCATACCCTCAGCACCCGGCGCTATGTCTGCGCTTACGAACTTGCACATGCCTGGCTCAAATTGGGCGACAGGAAGCAGGCTTACGAGTGGCTGGAGAAAGGCAAACGCGAGCGTGCCGACTGCATGGTCTGGCTTATGGTGGAACCATGGATGGACCCGCTGCGGGGCGACAGGCAATACCGGGATCTGATCAACCACATTGGCCTGGCCACGGGCAAGGCAGGGCCCCAGCCATAAAGTGAGAACTGACACGCCCTCAGTTACGGGCGGCAGTGGCGTCCTCTGATTGCACCGGCAAACTCAAAAAGGCACAAGCTGTGTAGACGGGTTCTTTTCCAGGATTGCAGCACGGCTCGTAATTCGTTCGGCAACTCCGGTTGTTTCGAGGGTGCGAACGATGTGACCGACAACGTCCCTCACCGGACATCCCGATTCTTCGAACATCCGCTTTTGCTGCGGCGAACTGTCGGCGACGAAAAATCCCGGGCAGGCCCCATAGTAAGGACATTGCCGGCAAAGCCGTTCGGTACGACTCTGCGCTTCCTCAACGGAGCGGCGTCTTCCCTGCGATGACAGAATTTGGCCGAAACCGTCCTGCGCCAGGTTGCCGTACTGGTATTCGGGTTCATAGGCCTCACCCTGTCCCCAAACGCTGCCGTCAAGACCAACCATGAAAACGAACTCGTCAGCCTCCCTCCGGTAGTGTTTAGCGGGCCGTTTGCTGATGTGCGCAATGGCATAATCCACGTAGTCGCCGATCGGATCGACCGGTGTGGCATTATCCGACGCAAGCCACTCCCCGAAAATCGTCTTGAGCGCATCCACCTGTTCGTCATAGGTAACGGCATGGCGCGCAATCTGATCGTTGGACGCATCCATGTAGAACGGAAGAAAGCGGCTCCCAATCTGAAGCTGATCGTAGAACTGATAAATCGGCTTCACGTGCGGCAGCGTATTGCGGGCAAGAACGGCGATGGCTCCGAACGGGATCTCATGGTCGATCAGCTTCTGCATGTTCTCCAGAACAACGTCATCCTTACGCCGGCCCTGCGTATCTACGCGCTGATCCCCGAGCACATCAAAAGAGATTCCTATGGCGCGAAAGAACTTCTGCGATTTCAGAAACTCCAGGTGGCGCGGTGTCATCACCGTCAGGTTGGTCTGGACTACATTCCAAACCGCAACCTTCTCGCCGAAAATCTCCTGCTGCAGGCGGCCAATGGACTCGTAATATTCCAGAGGAATCAAAAACGGCTCCCCTCCGTGCCAAACGAAGCTGACCCATTCGTACTCGTTCGGGACAACGTGGCTGGCGATGTTTTCGAAAATGCGGGAGATCAGCTCGGGCGACATTCGCTGTTTGTTGCCGAGTTCGTTGAACTCATAGCAGTAGGTACAGCGAAGGTTGCAGTATTTGGAAATCTTCATGACGAATTGCGCGACAGGTCGTTTAGCCATCAGCATTTGCTCACCCTCCATCTGAAGGATCCGGACAGCCGGTAAGCTGTCCGAATCAGGGACCTCGAAATGACCGTCTTGCGGACTGCCTGGATCGGGGTTTACGGCAGCCTCATCTGCCCTTTCCATGCCTGGACGAAGTCAGGCCCGCTCTCCACAAACGGCCCCCTGATGATCTGATAGAAGGCCGCCTGCGCCCGCCCCCTGCGTAGTGCGGCTTGTTGCACATTGGCATCGATTGCCTTCAGGGCAGCCTGCGAAACCACAACCTCCTGCCGCACCGCCGATACCCCCGGGATTTCCGCAGACATCGCCTTCGCAGGATTTGCATTGGCCAGGGTTGAAACGCCCGCCAGCACGCTGGCGAGAACAACTTTAGTTTTCACTTCCGTGTTCATTCCATTCTCCTTTCTGTCGCCAGTAGTTGCCGGTTGATCTGCTTGCCGATCGGCTCTCTGGCTGTGAACATCTGAACTCGATTCAGATCATCCACGGTCGATAGTGACCCTCGGGCGAACTCCGTTACGCGATGCCGATGCCGGCGCTGATGAAGTTCATCAACGCCGTTCTTCCGGCTGATGGACGAGGGGTCGTTTCTGTTCTGGTTCGCCCAAACCTGGGATTCCGGTCTTCCGTGCATACCCAAAACGAGATGCCGCCGAATTAAAACGACACGCGACCCCCGAACCTGTAAGAATTCCAGACGTCGACTGATTTTGGACACGCGGACACTGGCCGCGTCTGGTCTGTGATGCTTACCGGGCCGATCCTGCTGGGTTTGAGAGTCCGCGTAGCCCTTCGGGCGCTAATGGGCTATCAACGGTAGCTTCGCGGTGGTTACGGACGCGGAGGATCTCGAGCCAATCGCCGTGATCATAAAAGCGAACCCGGTGATCGCCGAGGCGGAGGCGCAGTTCGGGCGGATCAGTGCCCTGGAGCCGCTTCACGTCGCCTTCTTCAGCCGCGAGAAAGCGCGCGAGCCGATGCAGGAGATCGATAGCACTGTCGCGGTCGATGGCGCGAACATGGGCTCTGGCCTGGTCTGTCCAGGCGATCTTCTTTGCCGTTTTCTGTTTTGCCGTGGGTTAATGGCTTGAGCGGTTTTGCTCGGGCGGAAGGGGAGTCCGGCCCATGCGCTCGAAATCGGCCATTGACAGACCCAGTTCGGCGAGCACTTCGTCGTGGGGAACGGGGCCGTTGTGTTCGCGCCATTCGCGGGCCTCAGCGACGGCTTGTTCCTCCTCCGCGGAAATCTCTTCATCTTCCAGTGGCGCACTGGCCAGAGCGCGGGAGATAGGATCGAGCATCACTTCCAATTAGATGCACGACGGCGGCGACCTGAGCAGGAGCCAGATGAATGAGGAGTTGTTGCGCGTGTTGCAGATCGTCGTTCATGACTGGGCCTTGGCCTTACGTGCTCGGCGCGGGTGCTTTCCGCGCGTGCCACTGGCTGTACTTTCGCTGTTTCATACGTGGTTTCATACGGCCAGTCAGACTCTATCACCTCACCATGTCATGGCCTTTGGGGACCGCCATCAGCATCTGGGTTAAGACAGATCAGTTAAGACAGATCAGCCGAGGCAGATCAGTGGCGCAGTGGGCGTTCTCAGAGTAAGGGCTGGCCCAGGTTCCATACGGCCCCGTCAACCGCCCACAATCCGAAACGGCGCTTGGTAATAGCTGGGGCCACGTTCCGGCAGCGCCCTCCCACACGCGGGATCCGGTCGCCCGTTTCTGACCGCTGCCGCCGCCCGGAGCTTCTACAACAACCCTAACGGTTGGGGCTCGATGTCTCCACCATCGCGCCATCCCGGTGCTCCAGGGTGAATCGCCCGGCCTATGCCCCTGAGCGATCCCTTGAGAATCGTAGCCGGGGCCGCCATGCGACCCGCACTCTTTCCACAGCTTTTCCCAATTCCAGATCCCGTACGCCACCTCGTTCGGCAACGGGAGTCCGAGCTGATGCGCGAGCATACACACCTGCCCGCGATGGT
>JAUZEU010000081.1 GCA_030838885.1 Bryobacterales bacterium
TTCGTTCTCCTTCCCCCTCAGCCAGGGCTATTGAGTTTTGCGTTGATTCTGCTGTCACAGAAAGTCTCCTTATCCAACACGCGCGGAAATCGAATCGAAAGGCTCAAATCGCAGATCCAAGGGGGAACTGATTATGTCCTGTTTAGTTTCGGAGGGCTTTGCCGGTTTTTAGCATGTGCTGCATCCGCTGCTGTGTTTCGCGGCGACCGCACAGGCTCAGGAAAGCTTCGCGCTCCAGATCGAGGAGGTACTGTTCGGAGACCTGCGGCGTTCCCGTGAGCCGGCCGCCGCTTAGAACGTGCGCCAGTTTCTCGCCGACGACTGCGTCGTAATCGGAGATGTAACCGCCTTGCCGCGCCGTCCAGATCCCCATTTTGATCAGTGCATAGCCATCCTGGCCAGATACGGTGACGTCGGTCCGGGGGGCACCGGGCGCATGCCCCGGCACCAGTGACAGGGCAAGCTGCTTTGCATCGTCGATCAGACGCTCGGGATTCATCGATATACCATCGCCGTCACGCAGGTAGCCGAACTGCCTTGCCTCTTTGGCGCTGGCGGAAACCTTACCGTAGCCAATCAACTCGACGATTTTCTGCAGGTCGCGGGACCGCACCAGCATCTCTTTGCAGCCACCCCCCGCGGGGATAAGGCCAACTCCCACCTCGACCAGGCCCATGTATAGTTCAGCTGAAGCCTGAATGCGCGTGCAGTGCATCGGCGTCTCACAGCCGCCCCCCATCGCGATACCGAACGGTGCAGCCACGACCGGCTTTGCTGCGTACTTCAAAGCCATGTTCAGCTGTTGGTAGCGGTGTACCGTGGCATTCAGTTCATCCCACTCTTCTTCCTGCGCAGCCAGCAAAATCATCATGAGGTTGGCGCCTACGGAGAAGTTCTCTCCCTGGTTGCCGATCACCATTGCCTCGAAGTTCGTTTCCAGTTCGGTGAGGCCGAATTGAAGCATCGCGAGAGTATCTCCGCCCAGCGAGTTCATTTTGCTGTGAAACTCACAGCAAAGCACGCCATCGCCCAGATCGACCAACGATGCACCGGCATTGGCCTTTACTACGCCACGCGCAAACTTGAGGTCTCTTAACACCGTGATACCGGGCCGCGTTTCGATCGGGCGGAAGTCGTTCACGGCGAAATCGAAATATTTTATGTGGGGATGACCGTCCGCGTCGGCCCGGCGATAGAACATCTGCGCGCCGGCTGAGCGCATGCTCCGGATGTTCTCCGGCAGTTCGCGCCCCTCTGACTCGATGCGTTGCGCGGTGACTTCGAAATTCATTGCGTCCCAGAGTTCAAAGGGGCCGTATGTACTCGCGTAGCCCCAGCGCATGGCGCGGTCCACGTCTACGATCCGGTCGGAAATCTGCGGCACCATGTGCGCCGCGTAGAGCACATGAGAACTCAGCAATTCCCATAGAAAGCGACCCACCTTGTCATCAAGGGACAGGAGTTCCCGCAAACGTGAAGGCAAAGGCTCCAGCGTTCGGATCGCCTCCAGAGACGGGAAGTGCGGCTTCTGCGCCGGATTGTATTCCAGCGTCTTCCAATCGATCGCATGAATTTCACGATCTTTCCCAACGCGCCTGTAACAGCCCTGGCCACGCTTATCGCCCAGCCAGCCACGGCTGATCATTTCCGTGAGGAACGGCTGCATGGTGAAGGAGTCGCGAAACGGGTCGTTCGGGACAGCCTCATAAAGATTGTTTGTGACGTTAGCCCACACGTCCAGGCCCACAATGTCGAGCAGACGGTAGCTGGCGCTTTTTGGCATCCCGATCAGCGGACCTGTGAGTACATCGACTTCCTCGACTGTCAGATCGTACTTGACTGTCAGGCGCTGTACTGTTGATCCGAAGAAGGAGCCAATTCGGTTTGCAATGAAGTTCGGCGTGTCCTTGCAAGGCACGACGCCTTTGCCCAGGTGGAGATCGCAGAACTGCGCCACCGTGGATAAGATATCGGGTCGGGTGGCGGGGCCCGGAATGACTTCAACCAGGTGCAGATGGCGGGGAGGGTTGAAGAAATGCGTTCCGAGGAAGTGTTCGCGGAACTCGTCGGGGTAGTGTTCGGCGATTTGCCGCAGAGGGATGCCGCTGGTGTTGCTGGATACGATTGCGCCAGCTGCGCGGTGGGGAATCACGCGGTCATACAGGGCGCGTTTGATCTCAAGGTTTTCCGAGACCACTTCGATGACCCAGTCGCAGTCCTTGATTTTGGGAAGGTCTGTGTCGAAGCCGCCGGTCGTGATCAGGTGGGCGTCTTCCGGCAGGAAAATAGCGGGGGGACGGCCTTTCAGTGCTGCAGCCAGTCCATTGCGGGCAGCGGTTGTATCGATGTCGAGTAAGAGGGAGGGAACGCCGGCGTTTGCCAGATGCGCGGCAATGCGGGAACCCATGGTTCCGGCTCCAAGAACAGCTACACGGCGTATTGGTTTCATTTGACCCTCGTCAAGGAAGTTTACCGTGGAGGTGGTCCCGACCCCGGGAAGACCAGGCCCGGTGTCGGCGTGCCCCGTTTTGGTGGCTCGCCCGTATAATTAGGGATGCCGATTCGTGTCGCGCTGCATCACAGAACCACCTACAAATACGACCGCAGGGTCGGGTTGTCTCCGCAGGTGGTTCGACTGCGCCCTGCTCCGCATTGCCGCACCCCGATAACTGCTTATTCGCTGAAGATCGAACCTGCCGGTTATTTCATCAACTGGCAGCAGGACCCACATAGTAACTACCTCGCGCGCGTTGTCTTCCCGGACCCGGTAAGCCATTTCCAGGTGGAGGTGGATCTGGTTGCGGAGATGACCGTCATCAATCCGTTCGATTTTTTTCTGGAGCCTTACGCCGAAACATTTCCGTTCCGATATGAGCCAGAGCTCGAGCACGAGCTGAATGCGTATCTGATTCCCGAGCCTGCCGCCGAAAAGCTGACAGAGTATCTGGGAACGGTGGACCGCTCGCCGAAGCAGATGATCAATTTTCTGGTGGGTCTGAATCAGCAACTACAGAGCCATCTCGGGTATGTTATCCGGCTTGAGCCTGGGATCCAGACACCGGAATTTACGCTGACTCACAGGTCAGGCTCATGCCGGGACAGTGCGTGGCTGCTGGTGCAAGTCCTGCGGAATCTTGGCCTGGCGGCGCGCTTCGTATCTGGTTATCTCCTTCAACTCAAGCCCGACCTGAAGCCGATCGACGGACCTGAAGGACCAGCGGGCGACTTCACGGATTTGCATGCATGGACCGAGGTGTATCTTCCGGGCGCCGGCTGGATCGGGCTGGACCCCACTTCCGGTTTGTTTGCGGGCGAGGGTCACATTCCGCTGGCTGCTACGCCGCAACCCTCCGGCGCCGCGCCGGTAACGGGCGGCGTGGAGCCGTGCAGGGTGGAGTTCGAGCACGAGATGCACGTGACGCGCGTGCATGAAGATCCGCGCGTCACACTGCCTTATACAGATCAGCAGTGGAAGAAGATTGAAGGGCTCGGCATGAAGGTCGACGAAGACATGCGCGCGGGCGATGTCCGGCTCACGATGGGCGGCGAGCCAACGTTCGTGTCGATCGACAACATGGAAGGCGCGGAGTGGAATACCGATGCACTTGGTGCAGAGAAGCTGCAGACGGCCGAGGAGTTGCTGCGGCGGCTGAAGGACAGTTTCGCACCGGGTGCGTTGCTGCATCACGGGCAGGGTAAGTGGTATCCGGGAGAGCAGTTGCCGCGGTGGTCGCTGGGTTGTTACTGGCGCAAGGATGGTGTGCCGCTCTGGCTCGATGACAAGCTGTTTGCGAGTGAGGGGCAGCCAATTCAAAATGGCGTGGGGGAGGCGCAGAGCTTTGCGCAGACGCTGGCGCGCAGGCTGGGTCTTTCGGATACTTACGTGATTCCCGCCTTTGAAGATGCGTTCTACTACCGGCACACAGAGCGGCAGTTGCCAGTAAATGTCACTGCCACGGAGAATGAACAGCAGGACGCTTTCGAGCGAGAGCGTACTCGCGCCGTGTTTGAACGCGGCCTGCAAACGCCCAAAGGGTTTGTGTTGCCGCTGGAACGAAAGGGCATGTGGCGCACCAGCATCTGGCCGATGCGCACGGATAAGTTGTTTCTGTTGCCGGGCGATTCTCCAGTGGGGCTGCGGCTGCCTTTGTCCAGTCTGCCCTGGGTTGACCCGAAAGACGCCCCGGAGAAGCACGAAAAAGATCCTATGGCGGAACGGCGACCGCTCCCTGTGCCAGACCACCACTCACCCGACGAAGCCGTTCTTATGAGTCAGGCAGACCCGGCGCGCGACCGTAAACCTGAGCTGAAGGAATCCGCTAAATGGATTGTTCGGACAGCTCTCTGCGTAGAGTCGCGCCAGGGAAAACTGTGCATCTTTATGCCGCCTCCGGATTCTGCGGAAGATTACATCGAGCTTCTCGCGGCAATTGAAGATACCGCCGCACACCTTGCCATGCAGGTGGTGATTGAAGGCTACACGCCGCCGAACGATTCGCGCATCGACAACCTGAAAGTCACCCCCGATCCTGGTGTGATTGAGGTGAATGTTCACCCGGCGCACAGCTGGCCGGAACTGGTGCAGACGACCACGACCATCTACGATCAGGCGAGACATTGCCGGTTGGGCGCGGAGAAGTTTATGGTGGACGGGCGCCACAGCGGGACGGGCGGCGGCAACCATTTCGTGCTCGGCGGGGCGACTCCGGCCGATAGTCCGTTCCTGCGCAGGCCTCACCTGCTGCGCAGCATGATTGCTTACTGGCTGAACCATCCCTCGCTTTCGTACATGTTTTCGGGCATGTTCATCGGGCCGACAAGCCAGGCTCCGCGAGCGGATGAAGCGCGGCATGACAGCATCTACGAACTGGAGATCGCTTTCCGGCAGATTCCGCAAGCAGGATCTGGGTGCCCGCCGTGGCTGGTAGATCGTATCTTCCGGCATTTACTGGTGGACGTGACCGGCAACACGCATCGCGCGGAGTTCTGCATCGATAAGCTCTACTCACCCGATACGGCTACGGGACGGCTGGGGCTGCTGGAGTTGCGAGGCTTTGAAATGCCTCCACATGCGCGCATGAGCCTGACCCAGCAGTTGCTGGTGAGGGCGCTGGTGGCGCGGTTCTGGAAGCAGCCATATGAGCACGCCCCGATTGCCTGGGGCACTCAACTGCATGACCTTTACATGCTGCCGCACTTTATCTCGAATGATTTCGCGGAAGTACTGGAGGATCTGAATCAGGCCGGTTATAAGTTCGACGCCGAGTGGTTCGCCGCGCAGTTTGAATTCCGCTATCCGGTGTTTGGGCGGGTGACGCGGGCCGGGGTGGGTTTGGAATTGCGTCAGGCGACGGAACCCTGGTATGTGCTGGGCGAAGAGCCTGCTGGTGGCGCGACGGCGCGCTATGTCGATTCATCAGTGGAGCGGGTTCAGCTGAAGGTAACGGGGCTGACGAGCGATCGCTATGTGGTTGCGTGTAACGGTCGGCGGGTGCCGCTTCATGCGACCGGCATACAGGGCGAAGCTGTTGCGGGCGTGCGGTACCGGGCGTGGCAGCCGCCTTCGTGTTTGCATCCAACCATTCCTGTTCATGCTCCGCTGGCCTTCGACATAGTGGATACGTGGACCAGGCGTTCTCTGGGTGGATGTACCTATCATGTGGCGCACCCGGGCGGGCGGAATTATGAGACGTTCCCGGTGAATGCGAATGAGGCGGAATCACGGCGGAATGCGCGGTTCTCGGTGCATGGGCACACGCCGGGGCCGATGGAAGTTCCTCCGCTGGAGGAGAACCCTGACTTCCCGCTGACGCTTGATCTGCGGCGGCCGGTTTCCCGGGCGCGCATAGGCGAGCTCACAGCAACAACGGGATAACCCGGGCTCCATCCGCCAGCATCCCCGTGGCGAGCAGGGCTAGCGTCGCATTGACGATAGACGGGCGAGCCGCAGTGGCGGCCCAGTGGAAGTAGAGGATTGCTGGCCGGGCGCCCAGGTTATCAGCAGGGCCGCTGCAATCCGGACCCCACCAGTGGCGGCCCGGTTCCGAAAACAGCGTGCATGAAATACAGAGTTAGGATGCAAGCCACGCGCGCGACCAGGGCAATTCCAGAAATGTTTTTCCAGTTCACAAGTGTGACTTTGATGACAGCGGAGACGGCTTGAATTCCTGATTATTAGCGCTACAATACGGGTGTCGGCCACGCCGCCGGCAGCTTTCCGTCCCGTCCTGCGGTAAGTTCCCCCGTCCGGTGCTAATTCTCCTACTACCGCCAGAAGGTCAATGTGCCGAGCATCGTATTCAGAGACGACCCATCGAATCGTTTTGCGCAGATGTGCGCGTTTGCTGTTGAAACACCGCCCGCTTGAGCAGCGGGACAGTCGGCAGAACCGGGCAGCAAGAGATATCGATGGATCTCGCGCTTCTCGGCAACAGGGCATTGCAGGTTGCGGTGAGGCGCAACCTTGTTTGTTTTCCTTCGCAGGCCCCGATTTTTGGTAAGCAACCGCGCCGCGATGTGCAGTGGCGACTGGCGGTGCTGTACTTCATCCGCGGCTGGTCGACTCGCGAGATTGCGCGGCGGTATGGGCTGACGCGGGAGCGTTGCGGGCAGATCATTACGGACTGGCGAATTCGGGCCGTGAATATGGGCTATATCCAGGATGTGACGCCGGATGACTTCGATGCTCTCTCTCTGATGGGGGTTAAAGGGGATGCGGATGGAGAGGACTATATCGAAGTTCGTTTCGCTTTGGCAAAATAGAGAAAGCTGAAGTTCAGCTGAATTTTATCCCACAAAACCCAACCCGTCCGGGGCGGACCAGTTTTCTGGTACATTAATACCCGCGTGGTTTGTACATGATTCCTGCAGCCGGTCCGGGTTTACTCACCGGACTTCGCGAAGACCTCGGTTCGAGACGAATCGGCAGCGGACAGGCGCGTCTGGATGAATATTGGGCCGCCGGGCGGCGAGTGGAGTCGGATGATCCGGATGGTGCTTCCATTCTTTGCTACGTGGCGCAGTGGGTGGACGCGGGATGGCGGGACATCGATGTTGTGCAGGAAGGTCTGCGCACGTTCCCGCAAGGGCATCGCGCGCATCTCCCGCTGGTGGACTTCGTCCATGTGCTGATGGCGGAGGGCATGGTTTGGGTGCACGAGGAACTTGTGCAGCGTGCCCTCGGCAACTTCAATCTGGTGTTGTCTCTCAAAGCGGAAATCGCCGACCCGCAGTTAGTGTCGCTGGCGCACTTCTGGAGTTCGCGCTGCCATCGCAAAGCCGGCGAATACGATGTGGCGCTATCGCACGCGGGCGAGGGTTACAGGTTTGCTTCGGCGGCCGGTATGCAGCCCATGGCTGCCGCAATGCGTGTGGCTGAAAGCTGGCTACTGTTTCAGAAGGGCCGCACGAAGGATGCGCTGAAACTGCTGTCGGAAGCCGAGGCGGTGCTGCGTGAGACCGATGATTTTATTACGCGAGGCAATATTCAATCGAGCTACGGCCGGATGTACCGCCGCGAGGGCCGTTACGATCTGGCGCTGCGTCACTTTGCACATGCCATTGAGGAATACAGCAGACGTGATGCGGAGCACAGGAACCTCGCGCGGTCGCTTGCCAACATGGGGTACGTCGAGCGTTTGATTGCGCTGCAGTTACGGAAGCGGATCGATGCGGACGCGGCGCAGCGCCGTAAGAGCGAACCCGATCTTCGTCGGGAATATGAAGAGATGCGGCGGCAGGCGCTGGAGCACCTGGACCGAGCCACAAGCATCTATGCACTCCATTCCAACCATCGCGGGGCAGGCACGGTTTGCGTGAATCGCGGACATCTGCATCTGGACAGCGGCGATCTCCACGCGGCTGAAGACGAGGCGCGCCAGGCATACACGCTCGGGGATGAGAAGCAGGATTTCATCCTGATGGCACGCGCGAAACTTCTGGAATGCATGGTGCAGAACACCAAGCTGGAGGAAGGGATTGAGGATCCGGCGTGGGTGGCTCATCTGGCGCTGGAAACGGCGCGTGAATCGGTTGAATTCTCAAAGCGTACGGAGAACCGGCGGTTGCAGGCGCGTTCGCTGATCTGGCAGGGGCTAACGATTTGCAATACCTCGTCCGGCAGTACGGATGCGGCGCGTGAGATCTGCGACCAGGCCGCAGCGTTGCTGAAGAACGAAGTGCAGGACCATATCTGGGAAGATCTGCAAACCCTGAAGTCGAATGTGGTGCGCGGTGGCAATATGGATTCGACGCTGCAGGGGTGGTCCCAGGGAGTGGTGGGTGAGCGCACGTTTCAGCAATTGACGGAGGATTTCGCGGACCTGATCATTCCGAAAATTTGGGATCACGAAGGCCGCAAGGTGGCGAGGGTGGCGAAGCGGCTGTCTATCTCGCCCAAGAAGGTGCGCAGGGTGCTGGCGCGCCTCGGCCTGCACGGGGCGTAGTGTGAGGCCTCTTGCCGGCGTTAAGGTCCTGGACTTTTCGCATGCGCTCGCCGGACCTTACGCGACGTTACTGTTGGCAGATTACGGAGCGACGGTTTACAAGCTGGAGGCTCCGGGCGGCAGCGATATGGGGCGCGGGTGGGGTCCCCCTTTCATCGGCGGTGAAGCTGCATTTTTTCTTGGGCTTAATCGCGGCAAGCAGGGGATCTCGGTCGATCTGAAGAAGCCGGAAGGTGTGGAGCTTTGTTTGCGATTGATCGAGAAGATGGACGTGCTGATCGAAAACTTCCGGCCCGGCACGATGGACCGTCTAGGCCTTGGATATGAAGCGGCGCGCGAGCGAAACGCGCAGCTGGTTTACTGCTCGATCTCCGGTTATGGGCAGGATGGCCCTTCGCGCGATGAGTCGGCGATGGATCTGATAGTGCAGTCCTCCAGCGGGCTGATGAGCATCACCGGGTCCGAGGCCGGGGAACAGGCCAGGTGCGGTTTCTCGGTGGCAGATGTGACCGCCGGGCTGTTTGCGGTGATCGGAATCCTGATGGCGTTGCGGGCGCGCGAACAGACGGGAAAAGGGCAGTTCATCGATGTGTCGATGCAGGACTGCATGATCTCGACGATGACATCGAATTATATGACTTACCTGGGGTCGGGCGTGGTGCCGAAGCCTTTGGGTACGGGCTTTGCAACGGTGGCGCCATACCGGGTTTTTCAGGCGAAGGACCGGGGCTTTTCACTGGCGGTGGGGAGTGAGAAACTGTGGTCGGCATTCTGCAGGGTTCTGGGACGGCCGGATCTGGAGGCGCATCCCGACTACGCGACGAACGCGGCTCGCTGCACCAATCGGGTGGCGCTGGAGGGCATGTTGGGTGCGATCTTCCGCGAGCGCACGGCAGATGAGTGGATTGCAGAGCTTCGCGAAGTGGGCATCCCCAGTACGCCCGTGCGCAATTTTGCGGAGGTGGCGTCGCATCCGCAGTCCGAGGCTCGTGGCATGTTCCCGACAGTGGAGCACCCCACGGCAGGAAGGCATCGCGTGACGGGGATACCGATCAGGATGTCGGCGACTCCGGGGCAACCGGGCGAAGGCGCTCCGCTTGCCGGTCAGCATACGTTACAGGCTTTGCAGGATCTGGTTGGGCTGGGGCCCGAGGCGCTGCGGGAGCTTCGCGAGTGCGGGGCGATTTTTTCGCGCGATTCGCTATAGTTCGCTATAGGTTAACAACGAGTGCAATCGACGAAAAGAAACTTCCTGAGTGTGGTGATTGTTGGAGGCTTTTTTATAGCTCTGATGCTCATCGGGCTCGTGGCTAACGTGCGGCATGGCGATTATGTGGCGATCCCTATCGCCTTCACGGCGCTGGCGATTTGTGGCCTGGCGATCTTCGTCAAACATTTCCAGATCAGGATGATGCTGCGGGACAAGACGCCGGACCGAATTATCGCTCACTATCACCAGGGTGTGCGGCGCATCCCTCATGCGGGCGCGGCGGCGGCGTACCTGTCGGCTTTGGCGGCGAGTTTTTTCGGAGATTATGACCGGGCACGGAAGGAACTCGATGCAGTGGATTGGGACAATACAACTCCCATGTATCGGGGGCATCGGAAGTACGTCCTGTCTGTGATGGCAATGCTGGAGTTCACCGACTACCGCACTGCGTTGCGGTTGGCGGACGAAGCGAAGGGACTGGAAAGCAGGGATCCGAACGGCGGGTTGCAGTTACTGGATGACGTGATCAGGCTTGTGGCGGGTGGGGAAGTGAGCGAACAGGCCATGCTGCGGCTTGCGAAGACCGCGAAAAAGCAGCATGGCCTGATGCCCGGCATGTGTGCGTGGGCACTTGCCGTTTACTACATGCGGACCAAACAACCCGAGAAAGCTTCCGACTATAAAGAACTGCTACGGATGGCTGTTCCGTTCAGTGTTCCGTTGAAGACCTAACGCTACCGGTCGCGATCGGCGGGGTAGACATCGACGGATCGGACGTTTCCATCGCGTTGGTCTACCGTGCAGGAATAACGAAAAGGCTGTGCTCCGTTGCGTCCGTAGGCCCGAAGATCGCCCATTACGCGGGCGCCCCGATCAGTATCAAAGCGGGAGGTGCCAAGGGTCACGCGGTCGAAGCCTTGTTGCTGGACGCGCTGTTGCGCGGCACGCTCGCAGTTCTCGATCGCGAGTGAGTTCCCCGTCCGGCCACCCTGATCCGGACCACCACGGAAGCCACCGCCCTGCCCATTCACGGGATCCATGGTGGCGCTACGTACGCGACCGCTCTGGAAGTCGACTGAGCACGAGAAGTGCATCAACTGATCCGGCTGGCGATTGCCGCGGATCTCGACGGTTCCATTGACCCAGTCACGGCGACCGGGGTTATCGTCGAGCGACGTCTGACGGAACCGGATATCGTTGGTGCGGAAACGATCCGAAGCCTGGCGGCGAATGTTATCCTGGCAAGCAGCAACAGCCTGGTCTGCTGAAAAATTGCCTCTTCCCTGACCGCGGTCACGACCGTAATCCTGACCACCGTTTTGAGGGTAACCATTTTGTGGATTGCCGTTTTGAGGGTAACCCTGTGGCGCGCGATCCTGCGTATAGCCACCCTGACGATCACCGCCCTGGCCGCCCCAGGTTATATCAAACGTGTAACCCTCGGAGCCGTTTGCGGAATCCTCGATTTCGATCACGGCCGAGGAACCATTACGGGGTTCGCGCACCAGTTGCTGCCGACCGCGGCCGTCCACGCCTGAAAACCGAAATCCAACCGGGTTTGGGGGCATGGGGCTGTTACATTCAAAGCGACGCCATTGGGCTGGCTGGCCCTTGAGGTTCACCAGTTGCGCAGAGGTTCCCCGGATTTCCACCTGGGCGACACCGTCCACTACTACCTCGACGGTGCATTTCCCCTCATTGGGGTTGCCTCCGCCCCGCATTGTGGCCTGACGGGAAAACGTCTGGCCGGAACATAGACCAGCAAAGACCGCAACGCCAAATACAGGTACAAACATTCGAACCGTCATAGGAATTACTCCGTGTACACGTATGAGCATTCCAATGGCCAGATGAAGATTGTTCTATGTTTTCAAGACGCCACGGAAGTTC
>JAUZEU010000106.1 GCA_030838885.1 Bryobacterales bacterium
GCTCCAGCTTGTGTATTTCGGCGTTCAGGGCTTTTAGGTAGCTGCGCTGTTCCATGGCCGGCATTACCACGAAGACGGCCACCAGTCCTGCCAGCAGGAGCGACCCGAGAATACCCGGCAGCCAGTATTGGCGGCGAGTACTCGAAGCCCGGCGGTCCTTCGGCAGAAGGTTGGCGAACCGCGCCATCAGAGGCACAGAGTCCACCAGAGCTGCCGCGTAGGCAAGGGCCGAATAGCCTTCCTTCAAACCTGCAGCCTGGGGCAACGCCTCTGCCAGCGACTGTGCGGCGGACTGCTGCTCCAAACGTAATTCGCCGCGCGAGAGCGCGAGAGCTCGCTCAGCCGATGTTGGATACTCGGCCGAGTAGAAGGGGCGAGACTCGCTCTCGCCATATATTTCCGTGCGGCCATCCGGTGTGCAAAGAACGAGAAGCGAAGCGGGCGCCGCGCTCCAGATACGGAGTGCCGTATGAATCGCGGATGATGAGAAGGAAAAAGCCGCTACCGGTATGCCTGCTTCCGTGAATAGAGTTTCGTAAGAACTGAGCAATGCTTTTCGAACGATTCCAACCGCATAGTGGCCGCTGCCCACATTCATCCAGGCCCATGCGACTTCCTCATCGCCAAACGGATGCAGGGTGTCGATCTGCAACTCAATTGCGCCGGCGACATCCCGGTCCGCTACGCCGGGCAGATGAACCGTCCTGACAATCACTTCGTCGCGCGGCACAAGCACGGTTGCGGCAAGGTGATGTTCACGCACGCTTTCCAGAAACCGGGTGAGGTCGGAACCCCACTCAGCGGCGGGGCGTGTGCGGAAGTCCCGAATGGTAGTTGCCGCCAGGCGGATCGGGCCCGACGGGCGAGAGCGAACCACCACCGCTTCGAGATTCTTTCCCGTAATGGCAACACCGAAACCCGTGCCGAAGATCAGCATGCGGCGCAGTCCGGAGCTCTGGTTCAACAAAGCCGTCTCTGGTGTAATTTCAGTTGCGGTCATACCACCGCACCACATCGAAACCAGGAGGTCTTCCCTGGGGATTGCCGGCGTAGTTCAATTTCACAAGCGCGGCCACTGTCCGACGCATATCGGAGAGCGTTCCGTCCGGCCGTTTCAGCCGGGCGGTGGAGCGCAGCGTGTACATGAAAGCGCCCCCAACTCTCAGTCGCACGCCCGCTGGTCCCAATGACTGCTGCAGGCTGGCAAGCTCTTTGTAATCGATAATCGGATGTTCCTGCCGACTTTTCACGATAGTCGCGGCGTCCTCCGGGCTCAGACCCACCGCAACCAGAGTTTCCGCACGCGCCGTATTGACATCCACAGCGCTGCCATTGCTGAACGGAGAGATGCAATCCCGCAGGCCTGCCCGGCTGTTATCCAGCGATGCTCCGAAGTAAAGATCCGGCGTGATGCCTTTCACCAGCAGTAGCTCCTCGTTCTCTGAAAGAGACGTGTGGCGGGGCAGGAAAGACGGACTCTGTGACAAATAAAACGTATCGAACGGGCTGGTGTGCTCCGGTTGGAGAGGAGTGCGCCAGTCAACAATCGCTTCCGTGATATCGAAGGCGCGATCCTCGGCAAAGCCCAGCGCCACCAGCAGCCGCCGGATCTCCTCCGGCGGCGAGGAATTCACGCCAAGTTTGGAACTTTCCGGGATGATTTCTACGCGGACCTGCGCGTTGGGAAAAGGGAGGTCCATCGCGACGGTGGTGGATGTGAAGTAATCCTGGCCCCAGAACATGCGCATACCAGCGCGCTCCACGGCTCCGCGCGCAATGAAGTACGCCTTCACATCGTCCACATTGGTGGCCGCTCGTTCCGTTTCGCCCCGAACGTTATTTGCTACTGCGAGACCGATGGCCGAAAGTGCGGCGGTAAGCCAGAGTACGGTCAGTAATGCCGAACCAGAATTACTGCGCCTGTCATTACTGTGCATCCCGGTACTCCAGTCCCGGATTGCGGTTCACGGGAAACGCCACCGTCACCGTGCTCACATGCAATTCCGAGGGGGTGCTATCAAGCGGCGCCATTTCAATGCGAATGCCAAGCGGAAGGCGGCTTTGCTCCCAGTCCGTTCGCCAAAGCTGGAACGGCGTAATGCCAAGCGGCTCAAGATAAGAGAAACGGCAGTAGGCAAGACGATCTGCCAACACGAACGACTGCGGGCCGGGCAGGATAGCCGTGAAGTGCGTCCGCGCGTACCCTGTCTTGATGTCTGGTTCTATCGCCACGATTGATCGGCCTGTCTGTGATGGATTGGTGTAGGGCGTCTCATTGACGACTAACCGCACGCCCACGTTCTTCTCACCAGCGATGACCTGGAACTCTGCTATCTGCGGGCGCCCGCGCCACGCGTCCTGCAACGAATACGCAGTCACAAAGCGCATACTCTGTGCCTCCCACTGCACAAACGGCAGCGTTTGGAAAGTCTCCGGCGTGGGATGCCACTCGGCGCGGGTCAGCATGAATCCGGCAATCTGGTTCTCGATTATCTTGCGCGCGTTGGCCACGCGGCGGTTCTGCACCAGATGCTTGTCTGTCTTCTCCATGGTGTTGAAGCCGATGCGCATCGCCATCAGAATGCCAACGGACAGCAGGCTCAGGAGCGAGACGGCAATCAGGATCTCAATGAGCGTGACGCCGGCCTCACGGGTGTTTCTCGTCATGGTCCCACCGGTGTCGGAATGCGCGATCGCCGGTAGCCTTCTACCTGCAGATTCCTGCGTGTCCCCGCAGGCGGTTGCCACCAGATCTGCAATGCGATCTGCTGCAGGATGACTGTGCCCGGCCCGGCGTTCGGCGGAACATCGAAGGGCTTCACGACAGCCACCCAACCGCTGGGTACAGGCGCTTCACTCCCATCGAAGGTCCCCTGCACGGAACCATCAAAGGGAAGATTCACATCGAGTAACAGGTCGTTCATCTTCGTCCGGGCCAGCATGGCTGCACGATCGTAGTCGGCCAGGCGCGAAGCGTTCTTCACGGACTGCGACAAGCCCACGATCAGGCCGGTCACAGCAATGCCCATTACGACCGTTGCAACCAGAACCTCCAGCAGGCTGAAACCCTTGCAGGACTTCACGCGAGCCGCTCTATTTTCGGCACAGCGGTTACCGGGTCAATCCGAATTGACCGCCTTGCGCCCTTCTCGTTTTTCAGGATCACGACAATGCGCGGACATGCCCCACCCGGGAACAGGAGAAAGCGCCGTGGCTCATCGCCTTCGATCGTCACTCCCGCGGGCATGGCAAGTTTGGTGGAGGGTTTATCGCCCGAAGCGGCTGTGAAAACGGAAAGCATGTTATCCGCCGGGGATATCAACACCGCAGCAGCCTGCTCACGGCGGTCCACGTTGTTCAAAGCGGATGTCAGAAAGCTTGCGACCGATCCAGAGGCGGAGCTGAGGCGCACGCCTGCGAGACCTGCGGTAAGCGCAGGGAAGGAGACACTGACAATGGCCGCGATGATCGCGACCACGATGAGCATCTCCAGCAGCGTGACGCCGCGTTTACTACTTCCAGCTAACGACATCGGCATTTAAGTCGGTACCGCCAGGCTGGCCGTCGCCCCCATAGCTGATCACATCGGGCTCATCGCCATGCTCGCCAGGATACTTGTATGTGTAAGGGTGGCCCCAGGGATCGTTGCCCAGATCCTTCACCAAATACGGTCCGTGCCACTGGTCCATGCCGGACGGCTGCTGGCGTAAGGCCGGAAGTCCCAGTTCCTGCGTGGGAAACACACCGGTATCGAGCTTGTACTGACCCAGGGCCAGTTGAATATTGGAGATCTCCTGCTTCGCTGCCACCACTCGCGCCTGGTCGCCGCGATGCAGCAGTCGGGGCCCGACAATCGCGGCAAACAGCGCGATGATCGTAACCACCACCAGCATTTCAATCAGCGTGACGCCGGCTCGGGAATTTAGTTTTCGGTTCATAGTTTGCCTCTGTCAGATAGCTACGTCGTTGATGCTGGTGATCGCGATCAGCATGCTCAAAACAAGTGCGCCCACGATGATCCCCATGATGAGAATCACGAGCGGTTCGAATATGGACGTGAAGCGCCGGATTGCTGCGCGTGTTTCCTCCTCGTATATCTGCGCCATACGCGCGAACATCAGGTCCAGTTTGCCGGTCTCCTCGCCCACCGTCAGCAGATGCGACGCCAGAGGAGGGAACATCTTCGTACGCGCCAGCGGCTGCGAAATGCCTTCGCCGCGCTTCACTCCCTGGCCTACATCTTTGAGTGAGTTGGCCATACGTTTGTTGTTCAAAATGCCCGCCGAGATACTCAGTGCCTGCACCAGCGGTACTGTGTTGCCTACGAGCGTTGACATAGCACGCGCGAAGCGCGATGTCTCTGCTTTGCGCAGCGCGTCGCCCAGCACAGGGATCTTCAAACGGGTATCATCCCACCAAAGGCGGCCCTCCGGCGTCCGGGTGTACACGCGGAATGCCGTCACGATCCCGACGATTACCAGAGCCACCAGCCAAGTCCAGTCCTGCACGATCTTGCTGGCCTGCAGCATGATCATGGTGGGTACCGGAATCTTCATTCGCCCGTCGTCGAAGACACTGGCAAAACGCGGGACCACGAAATCGAGGAGCACGAAGATGGAGCCCGCACCTACGGCGGCGAGGAGCGCGGGGTAGACCATCGAAGAAATAATGTAGCTGCGGAGTTCATCGCGGGAGCGCTCGAATTCGGAAAGGCGTTCGAAGATCTGGCCCAGGTTGCCCGATGCCTCGCCGGCCCGAACCATGTTCAGGAACAGGTCGGAGAAGTAGAGGGGATGGACTGCGAGCGCATCGGCCAGCGATTTCCCGCTCTTGATGGAACGCAGAATATCGCCGATGAGCGCACGGAATTGCGGCTTCGTCGTCAGTTCATTCGTGATGGAAAGGGCCCGGTCCAGCGGGACGCCCGAGTTCAGCAGCGTCGAGAGTTCCTGGGTGAAGAAGAGAACGTCCCGGCGGCGGCCGGAGCCGAATGAGGGTAACTGGAAGTCGAAACCCCGCTTCTTTTCCTCGACCCCGACATAGACAGGCGTGAGGCCCTGACGCTGCAGTTCGCGCGCGACTGACCGCTGATTTTCTGCCGTGATGATACCGGCGCGCAGTTTGCCATCGGCGCCGACCGCCCGGTAATGAAAAGTCGCGGTGGACATGGCTAAAATTCTTGTGTCACGCGCGTCACTTCAGCGGCTGTGGTGAGACCCTGCTCCACCTTCATCCAGCCGTCTTCGCGGAGGCTTCTCATGCCATTGCGCCGGGCAGCGTCGGTCAGGCGACTCGCATCCGCATTGGCCATGATGAGCTGCCGGGTCTCGTCATTCAACTCCATCAGCTCGAAAATTCCCGCACGTCCGTGGTAACCCGAACCTGTGCACTCGTCACAGCCACGACCGCGGAATGTCTCGATCTGGTTGCCGAATGGCGTCATCGAATGCCCCGCGCTCTCTTTGCAGTGGCGGCAGATGACGCGCACCAGGCGCTGCGCCAGGACGGCCACCACGGACGAAGAAATCAGGTAATTGTCCACGCCCATATCGGTGAGGCGCGTGACCGCACTGGGCGCATCGTTGGTATGGAGCGTTGAAAAAACGAAGTGGCCGGTGAGGGCGGAACGAATGGCGATATCCGCCGTTTCGCGGTCGCGGATCTCACCGATCATGATTACGTCCGGATCCTGCCGAACGATGTGGCGGATACCCGTCGCGAACGTGAGACCGATGGCCGGATTGACGTGGATTTGGTTAATGCCGTCCATCTGGTACTCCACCGGGTCTTCGATGGTGATGATCTTCTTATCCGGCAAATTGATGCGTTTAAGCGCGGAGTACAGGGTGGTTGACTTGCCGCTGCCAGTGGGTCCGGTGACCAGAAAGATGCCGTGGGGCAGGGAAGTGTAGTGCTCCATGCGTCCCAGCATGTAGTCGTCAAAGCCAAGCTTTTTCAGGTCGTAAAAGTCGCCGGCCGAGCGGTCCAGCAGACGCATTACAACGCTTTCGCCAAACAGAGTGGGCAGGGTAGAGACACGAAGATCGACTTCGCGGCCCAGGATTCGGAGTTTAATACGACCATCCTGCGGCAGGCGGCGCTCGGCAATATTAAGCTTCGCCATCAGCTTGAGTCGCGAAATGATAGCGGCTTTCAACTCACGCGGGGGCTGTTCCTGATTGAACAGAACTCCATCAATACGGAAGCGAATGCGGAATTCCTTCTCGAACGGTTCAATGTGGATGTCGCTGGCGCGGCGTTCCACGGCCTGCGCAATCATCGAGTTGACCAGACGGATGACGGGCGCCTCGCTCGCCATGTCACGCAGGTGTTCCAGGTCGTCTTCATCGCCGCCCGCCAAATCGGCGGTAGCGGATTGGCGGTCGCCCTCCGTGTAAAAGCGGTCAATGGCATCGAGGATCTCCTGCTCGGTGGCGAGTTGAGGGGTCACCTCGAGCTTCGTGAAGCCACGCACGGCGTTCATGGTTTCGAAGTCGAGCGGGTCGGCCATCGCGAGGGTCAGAGTGCCTTCCTCAACGGCTAACGGGAAGACGAGCGCCTGGCGCAGAAATCGCGGAGGCAGCGACTCCGCTTCAGGGCCGGCGGGAGGCGCGGCGATCTGCGCGATGCTCAGTCCTAATTGTTCCGACAGCGCGCTCAGCAAGTCACGCTGTGCAAGATAACCCATGTCGACCAGGATCTTGCCCAGCTTGTCGCCACGCTCGCGCTGCAGCTCCAGGCCGCGTTCGAGATCGTCCGCGCCGATGAGTCCCCGGTCTATTAAGAGCTGTCCGAGTGGAGTTGCCGAATCCGTCACAGCTCCTCTTCGTTAAACAGAGAGACGAGTTCAGAACCGGCCGTGTGATGGTTCGCGGCGTCCAGGAGCTTCTGCTTTTCGGCTGTCAGCACGAGGCGGTGCGGCAGCCCTCGGGAGTTCTCCCAGC